>DAOTYZ010000051.1:0-5376 GCA_034434555.1 Candidatus Roseilinea sp. | reverse complement strand
TGTTGTCCCCGCCCCACGAGCAGCCCCAGCCCAATGATGAGCCAGACGCTCAACAGGGCAGGCGGGCCGGCGGGCTGCGCCAGCGTGAGGTCATATAGCCCCAGGCGGATGAAATAGTCCAGCGGCAACTGTTGGCCGATGTTGGTGGTTGCTTCGGTCGCGGCGCGGGCCAGGAACTGCGGCACGGCGAAGATGCCCCATGGTGCGAAGAGCGCGCCCGCCGCGCAAAAGGCAGCCGCCAGCGCGCTGGCCGTGCGCCAATCGCGCCGCCAGGCCGCACGTCCGAGCACGTGAAGCGCCAGCGCGCAGAGCGCCCAGAAGGCATGATATAGCGTCAACATCGCGCCGGCCGCGCCGACGATCAGCGCAAGCCGTCGCCCAGGTCGCAGCGCCCCGTAGATTGCCAGGAGCACCAGCGATGGCACGGCAGCATACATGCGCACGACGCCGCCGTAATACACCACCGGCGGTAACCAGGCCATCAAGTAAGCCGCCCAGACGGCCACCCGTGCTGAGCCAGACCACACCTTGGCCGCTGGATAGGCGAGGGCGACCGCGGTCGTGCTCAGCATGACGGAGAGCGCGCGCGCCGCGAACAGGTCAATGCCCATCACCTTCTGCCACGCGCCGAGGAGCAGGTAGTACAGCGGCGGGTGGACGTCGGCCGCGGTGACGACGAGCAGGTCGGCGACGCCCAGCGCGGCATGGGCGATGGACCAGCCCTCATCCCAGCGCGGTGGCACGTCGCCCAGCCCGGGCAGGCGCAGGGCGAAGCCGAGCGCAACGGCCAGGAGCGCCAGCGCGCGATGCGAGAGCGGCTTCATCCTCCCTGCGCCGAGGTTTTCTTCAGGCTCATCAGCGCGATGCCGGCCAGCGCCAGCGCTGCGCCGGCCAGCGTCAGCGGGGTCACCGTCTCGCCCAACAGGATCACCGCCAGGATGGTGGAGCCAACCGGCTCGCCGAGTACGGGGATGGTGGCATACACCGCCGGCAGCCGGCGCACCGACCAGTTGAAGGACGTGTGCCCAACCAGTTGCGGCACCAGGGCCAACAGCGCGATCCAGAGATAGGCCAGCGGGCTATCGCTGCCGAGCGGCGTTTGGGTGAGCAGCACAACTGCGCACAGGATGAGGGCGGCCGCCCCATACACCAGCGTGATATAGGCCAGCAGCGAGAGCTTGCTGCGCAGGGCGCGCGCGATGATCAGATACGGGGCGATGCACACCGCGCCGGTCAGCGCCAGCGCGTTGCCCAGGGGCGGGTTTTGCCCAGGAGAACTGCCGGCGCTATCGGCTGCCCCGATCAAAATCCCCCCGCCGATGGCGATCACCATGCCGAGCGCCATCTGACCGTTCACCGGCTCGCGCAAGAAGATCGCCGACGCCAGCGCCACGAACAGCGGCGAGAGCGTGACCAGGACCACCGAGCTGACCACGCTAGTGAACTCTAGCGAGAGGATCCAGGTGGCGAAGTGCGCGCCTAAAAAGGCGCCGCTGGCGACCGTGGTCAGCAGGTCGCGCTTGGATAGGCGGCGGAACTCGTCGCCGCAGCGGCCGAGCGCAAACGGCAACAGCACCAGGGCCGCGAGCATTAACCGCAGCATCGCGATCGCCAGCGACTGCGCGCCGGCCTGTTGGGCAAATCGGATGAAGATAGACGCCGTGGACACAGCGATCACGCCGACGAAGATGCCAAGCGCAGGGGGCAGGGCCGGGCGGTTGAGCGCTGCTGATGTGCTCACAGGCGCGATTATCGCAGCAACTGCGCTGCGCTGACGGTGAGCGTGATCTCGCGCGGAGAGATCTATCACGTTGTTGCTTGCTGCGACGGGATGTCATGCTGGGCGGGAGTGCCCACCGTGCGCAGGTGCTGCGCGCCGGCCATCACCACGCCGAGATAAGCGCCCACATATAGGTGCATGTTGGCCACGTAGAGCTTATCGAACAGGTGATGGACGCTCAAGTGTGCCCATGCCCCCAGGATGCCCACGGCGAGGGCCGACGGCCATGTCCGTAGGCCGGCTTGCCGTGCGACCCGCCAGGTCGTCGCGATGGCCGCAGCCCAAAATGCCACGTAGCTCAGCAGGCCGATAAGCCCCAGCTCGGCGAAGATGTTGAGGTAGTAGTTGTGGGCGTGTCCCAGCGCGTTCTCCCAGGGCAGCAGGCGGAAGTCTGGATAGGCTGCGGCGTAGTTGCCGAATCCTTGGCCGAGCCATGGGCTGGCCTCGATCATGCGAATTGCGGCTTGCCAGTGGGCCAGGCGTTCGATCGTGGAGAAGGTGATCGGCGTGACGTGGGCGTTGCGCACGTCTATGCCGAACGTCGCGCCGGGCGCGCTGAACCAAGCCAACTGCGCTTCGAGCGAGGCGGGGATGGCGATCCAGCCTGTGGCCAGGAGCGCCAGGCCGATGGCCAAGCCCAGGCCGGCCCAGCGCAGCACCGGTCGGAAGGCGGCCAGCACGAGCGCGGTTGCTGCGCCGGCTGCGCCGATGAGCGCGCCGCGCGATCCGCTGGCGCTCAGCGCGGCCAGGCTCAGCGCTGCGGCGCTCGTCGTGGCGATGGCGATCAGCACAAACGACGCAGCGCGCTTCCGCGCCCCGCGCAGCGCCGACCAGACTTGCCCCCAAGCCCAACCCGCCAGCGCGGCGGCCAGCGGCCAGGTCAGGCCCATGAAACCGCCAAACGGGTTGGGTTGCTCGAAGCTGCCGTAAGCGCGATAGCCCTCCGCGCCGAGGACTCGGAACTCCGGCGGCCCAACCCCGCGCCAGTTGGCCTGAAACAGCCCTACAGCAGCCTGCCCGATGGCTGCCAGCAGCGCCGCTGCTAAGACGACCGCGCGCCGTCGTGGCTCGGACTCGCGCGCGACCAGCAGCGCCACGATGCCGATTTGTAGCCACTTGATCCACTCCGCCGCCCAGTCGCGCGCGTCGCGGGCGACGAAGAACGAAAGCGCAGCAATTGCCAGGAAGGTCAACAAGCCAAGCGCGATCGCTTTGTGCTGGCGCAGTAGATCGCCGATGGAGGGCCGGCTGGCTTGTCCTGTGCGCTGAGCCAGCCATCGCGCGCCATAGGCGGCCAGCGTGATGGCCAAGACAGCCTGGCCGCTATCCAACGGCAGCCCCAGCGTCACCCGCTCCAGCGGTTGAAGCGGCCCGACGATCAACGCCAGCCCTAGGCCGCAGATCGGCTGGGCGAAGATGAGGGCGAGGATGCCGAGCAACCCCAGCCCCCCTGCCAGGATCACCACCTCTGGCCAGGGCAGCAGCGCGAGCGCCAGCCCAACGCTGCCGCTCGCCAGGCCAAAGAGAAGGTCAGCGTGCCTCTGCCTTCCCGAGATCGCCATCGTCGGATGCCTGCGGTTTGCACTTTACCAACAGCGTCCACGTGCCGCGCTGGGCCACGCTGCCATCTTGCTTCTTCAGGCTGACCTTGAAGGTGACTTTGCCGTTGCCCAGGCGGGGAAAGGCTTTCGTCTCGACCACCTCTGCTTCGATGTGGACGGTGTCGCCGATGAAGAGGGGCGCCGTGAACTCCCACTCCAGCCCGCGAAAGGCCTCGACCGTGCGCAGCAGAAAGCCCATTTGAAAAGCCAGCCCGCTGGCGATGCTCAGGCCAAGCAACCCATGTGCCACCCGCCGCTTGAAGAGGTGGCCTTGGGCGAACGCCTCGCTGGTATGGATCTCGTTGTAATCCCCGCTCAAGCCGGCGAAGGCGACGATGTCCGACTCTGTGATCGTGCGCGAGGGCGAAACGACCTTGTCGCCGATGGCGAATTCCTCGAAGTACAGGCCGTGTGGTGTTGTGAGCGCCATGCGGTTGATTGTAGATGTCCCCTTCTACTTGCGCAGCACGACGATCATGCGCTGCGCGGCGTCGCTGTTGTCCAGCGGGGGAGGAGGGATCAGCATGTCGCCATACCACCACGTCTGCGAGAACGCGCCGGAGAGCTCGATCAGCGCGCGCAGTTCCTGGGCCTGATACCAGCGGAGCGGCCAGCGCTGCGCGATCGTGCGCGCCGGCTTATCCTCCTCGCGCACGACTAGGTGCACGGTCACCAACCATTGTTGCGTGATCCAGTCGTACGGATCGTCCGCTGCACCAAACAGGACCTCAACTTCTGTGTATGGTTCGCCCGCGAAGTAAGGGGTGTCGGTGGTGCGCGACACCCATGTGTTGGGCAGGCTATCCCGCCAAATCGTCGCGGGGTGCGCCGTCTCGATGATGAAGAGGCCGCCCGGCAACAGGTTGCGCGCCACGGCGCGCAGGTGGGACACAACCTGCTCGTTGGTGAGCAGGTGGGTGATGCTCTCCATCAAGTTCGCGGCCAGCGCAACCGGCTGGTCCAGCGTGAAGTCAACCATGTCAGCGGCCAGGCATTCCAGGCACACCCCATCGCGTGCTGCGCCCTGGGCCGCGTATGCGAGCATGTGCGGCGAGAGGTCAAGTCCAATCGCTCGCCAGCCGCGCCGCGCGAATTCGCGCGCGTGGCGAGCCGGCCCACACGCCAACTCCAGAAACGACCGCTGGGTGACCGGCGAATGCTGCGCCAGGCACCAGGCCAGGAAGTCGCACTCTGCGGCGAAGTCTCGATCGCTAAACGCGATGTCGTAGATGCGCGCGTCTGCGTATAGCTCTGGCGTTGTCATGGCGGCTGCATTCTATGTGCTGCCTGCGCCGGCGGGCGCTCGTAGAAGGGGCGTTCATCGGTCGCGCCAAGTGTAGAAGCATCCTTCTGCGGACTGCGGGCCTGCGAGAGGATCACTTTGCCCCTAGAGGGTGGGCGACGGCATTGCCGTCGCCCACCCAGCGTCCTGCTCCCATTATGAATACACTCCGCTCTCCTCGGTTTGCCGTGGCTTGAGGTATAGTTACGTGCTAAGTGATGCATAGTCTCAATGTAAGCAGTGGCGATAACGACGGCGCGCTCCGGTTGGGCGTCGCCTGAGTCGCTATGTGACAGATCGTGAGACCAGGGGTCGCCCAAAGCGGGGCGGCCCTTTTATTTGAACGCGAACCGTGCCATGAGCTACAAAACACACACTTGCGGCGAATTGCGTCTTGAACACGCCGGCCGGCATGTCACGCTGGCCGGCTGGGTGCATCGGCGACGGGATCACGGCGGCGTGATTTTTATTGACCTGCGCGATCGCTCTGGCCTCACCCAGGTGGTGATCAACCCGACGAACGTGCGCTCACCGGAAGTGTTTGCGCAGGCCGAGGCCCTGCGCAACGAGTATGTCGTCCAGGTCGAAGGCGTCGTCGCCCCACGGCCCGCCGGCATGGCCAACCCCAAGCTGGCCACCGGCGAGATCGAGGTCATCGCCCACGATGTCACCGTGCTCAATCCGGCCAAAACGCCCCCCTTTGCCATTGACGA
>DAOTYZ010000050.1:0-6784 GCA_034434555.1 Candidatus Roseilinea sp. | reverse complement strand
ATGCGCCGGCGGCGCTTCATCGCCTGGGTCGTGATCTGGGCGATGTCGCTCAAGGTCAACGCTTGCGGGCCGCCGATCGGCACCACCTGGCGAAAAGTCGAGCGGGTGTTCAAGCAGCGCTCAACGCAGGCGGCGACATCACCCACCCAGATCGGCTGTAACTTGGTGGCGCCGCTATGAGGCAGCGGCATGACGAACGGAAAGTCGGTTGCGATGCCGGCCAACCACGATGTCAGCCAGTCGCCCTCTCCATAGACGACCGCCGACTTCAGCACCGTGAAGTTCAGTCCGCTGGCGCGCACGATCTCCTCGGCCTTGCCCAGGCTGCGCTGTAGCGGATAGGGAGAGCGCGATTCCGCGCCCAGGCAGCCCACCACGATCAGGCGCTTGATGTTGGCGCGCTTCATGGCCGAGATCACGTTCTGCGTGCCGGCGATATTGACTTCATCGAGGGTGTCCGCTTTGGTCTCGCGGCGGATATAGGCCAAATGCACCACAGTATCACACGCGCCGCCGTCGGTGATCGCCTCGTAGATCGAGTCTTCGTTGCGCACGTCCCCGCCGGTGATCACCACCCGGCGCGGACAGAGGTGCTCGTGCTCCCAGTGAAACAAGCACTTCACCTGATGACCTGAGGAGACCAGCCGCTCCACAACAGCGCGGCCAATGCAACCCGTTGCTCCTGTGACGAGTATCATGTTGTTCGGTTGAAGGCGAGCGTGAGTATAGCGAGCAAGAAGAGTGCTTGCACGGCAATGCTGCCGCCCCAGAGCATGTAAGCAGCCAGCGCGACGGGCTTTCGCCCGTCCCGATTATCTTCCAACTTGTCTGTATTATATATTACAAAACCAGCCGTTGTGCTGATAATCAGCATGGCAAGGCTGAAGAAGATGGGCACAAACAACTGTTGCTTGCTTCCCATGCGATCGGGGAAGCCGTTGGCGTCGAAGTGCAGCGCAATCTGGGTCGGCAATTCTGGATAGCGCGCCAGGCTCACCGCGAAGATGAGCAGGTTCAGCGCCCAGCCAAGCGCCAGCAGGACCAGGGCCGGCCTGTCGCGCCAGATCCGCCAGCGGGCGAAAGCAGGCAGCATCCGGCTCGGCGCAACCAGACGGGTCGGCCCCATTTCCAAGCGCACCTGTAACGCCTCGAAAAAGCCTTCCATGTCATTTGGCGAGAGCAAATAGCTGCGTTGCGAGGTAACGATGAGCAATTGACGCTCCGGCGGCTCGGTGGCATAAGCGCGCACGCTGCCCAGGGTAGGGTGTCGGCCCTCGCCAAACCACCAACCCGGCAGCGGCAGTCGCCACAACCGCAGTCGGTCGGCAATCCGGCTGCCCTCGGACACTTCGCGGATGTCGCCGGTCGGCACGACCTCGACCGTCGTCCCCCAGCGAATGACCAGGGCGTTTCTATCTAGCGAATAGCTCACATCGCGCAGTTGATATGCTTGATAGCCCAGCCATATCGCAACCACCAGCAGGCCGAGCGCGCCCATAAAGAATAAAAAGGTCAGCAACGAGAGCGGGAGCAAGAAGAGGGCGATTGCCAGTGCCAGGGCGAAAGCCGACACCAGGGCGGTGGCAATGACGCTGCTGGTGAAAGCCAGCCGGGCATCCGCCGGAAAGACGTTCATCGCGCAAACGGACGCAAGTATACAAAAATCACTCCCTCTTCCCTTTCGCAGGTGCATTTGCGCTGATTGCTCGTCGCGTCAGCATGTCATGCTGAGCGTCAGCGAAGCATCTAAACGCCTGCCTAACCAGCCCCATGGATTCATCTATGTTGCTGTGCCGCCGAGCAGCAGCCTTGGGGAGCAATTCGATCAGGCGCGAGGCTAGCTTCTTCGCGGAATGACGGGGTGAGGCAAGGTGCCGGTGATCGTGGCGCAAGGATACGCCGAGCATCATCTGTCTGCTCGATTCTGGCGCATTCACGGCTAGGGACAGAAGCCTGGGTGGGCGAAGGCAGTGCCGTCGCCCACCCTCTATCTCACCTGCACTGGAAGCATAAGCCTGGTTGAGGGTTGCCCCCATTGGTGAATGCACCCCTCGATTCTTGGCTTACTGAGCAGCGATAAGGTGCGCTAGTCGCTCAGCAGCTCGTCCACAAAGGCTTGAGGGTTGAACTCTTCCAGGTCGTCAATCTTCTCGCCGGTGCCGAGGTAGCGAATGGGGATGCCCAATTCGCCGGCAATGGCAAAGGCCACACCGCCCTTTGGTGTGCCGTCCAGCTTGGTCAGGATGACGCCGGTGACGCCCACTGCTTCGGCAAACCCTTTGGCCTGATTGATGGCGTTCTGGCCGTTGGTCGCGTCAATCACCAGCAACGTCTGATGGGGCGCTTCGTGAACTGCGCGGGACAGCACGTTGCGCACCTTCTCCAGCTCCTTCATTAGGTTGTGCTTGGTGTGCAAGCGGCCGGCAGTATCTACGATTAAGAGGTCACATTTGCGGGCGAAGGCCGCCTGGACAGCGTCGAAGGCGACCGCGCCCGGATCGCTGTTGGGCGCGCCGGCGATTACAGGAATCCCGACCCGCTCGCCCCAAATCTGGAGCTGGTCAATGGCGGCTGCGCGAAACGTGTCACAGGCGGCCAGCAGCACCCTGCGCCCCTGGGCCTGATAGCGCTTGCTGAGCTTGGCAATGCTGGTGGTCTTACCGCTGCCGTTGACGCCCACCACCAAGATCACCTCTAGCAAGCGGGACTTGGCGCGGCTCTCGGCGCCGTTTGACGATAACAGCCGGCGCAGCTCTTCTTTCAGCGCGCTGCGCAGCGCGTCGGCGCGCACGATGCCCTCTGACTTTGCGCGCTGCTTGAGCGCCTCAAGCAGCTTGGCTGTGGTCGCAGCGCCAACATCGGCCTGCAGAAGCAGGGCCTCAAGCTCATCCCACGTGTCGTTGGTGATATCCGTCTGGCCGAGGAGGGCCTGAACCCTGCCGAAGATGCTATTGCGGGTGCGCGCCAAGGTCTCGCGGAGCGATGCCATCGGCGTTAGCATAGCACGCCCGATGGGGTGCATTCACAGCTAACTTTAGGTAGGCGACGGCGTGGCATCCCCCACTCGAGGTTCTGCCCAATTCAGAGGCGCACACGGACTAGAATGCCGAGCGGGATCAGCATGCACAAGTTCATCAAGGTCCTCGCCACGCTTGCGCTGTTGCTGGTCGCAGAACAGACAGCAGCCTGGGCACAACCCACTGCGCCCATCGCGCGCATCATCACCCCTGTGCGCGATCAGACGCTGCGCGGCAGCGTGACCATCCAGGGCAGCGCGAACGCGCCGGCCTTCGCACGCTACGAACTGGCCTACGCCAGCGAGCCTGAACTGATGAACTGGATTGTGATCGGCGGCGGCATTCAACCGGTAGAGTCTGGCTTTCTGGGCGTGTGGAACACCCGCGCCTTGCCGGACGGGCAGTATGCGCTCCGCCTCCAAGTCTTCGGCCTGGACGGCAGATTGAGCGAAGCGCTGGTGCGCAACCTCAAGCTGGCCAACGCGCAGGAGGCGGGCGCATCCGCGCCTGCTTCGTCTGCCGCCCAGCCGCCGGCCAGCAGCGTGACGAACGAGATACAAACGGCGCGTGATCTGCTCAACACGCTTATCTCCACAGCCGCGCGCATGCCGGCGGCGTTTCTGCGCGGCGCGCGCTTGGCCGTGCTGGCCTTGCTCGCCTTCGGGGGCTACCTTTTGCTCAAGCGCATCGCGTTATTCGTCCTAAGCCGCTACACCCAACGGCCAATTGATTACGGCCAGTAACCCTCACTGCCTCGCTCGTCATGGAAGAACGCCGCCGCATCATCGTCGGCCTGGGGAACCCAGGCCGGGAATACGCCAAGCACCGGCACAACGTCGGCTTCATGATCGTGGACAGGCTGGCCGATCAGCACCACCTGAAGTTCAACCGGATGATGAACAAAGCCATCATCGCGCTGGGCGAGATCGCTGGCCACAAGGTGCTGGTGGCCAAACCGCAGACTTTCATGAACCTCAGCGGCGAGTCCGTCGGCCCGCTCGTCAAGTTCTACAAGGCCGCGCTCGGCGATCTGCTGGTGATCTACGACGAGCTGGACCTGCCGCTGGGTCAGTTGCGCATGCGGCCTAAGGGCAGCGCCGGCGGGCACAACGGGATGAAATCCATCATCGCCCGGCTGGGCAGTGACGCCTTTCCGCGCCTGCGGGTCGGCATCGGGCGGCCACCTGGCCGGCGTGACCCTAAAGACTACGTGCTCGAGGATTTCACTGCCAGTGAGCTGGCCGTGCTAGCGCCGGCATTTGAGCGCGCCATTGCGGGCATCCAGCGCTGGCTGACTGACGGCATTGACAACGCGATGAACTTCATCAACCAATCCGCCGGCGGAAATGAGATGTGACGGAAGGGGTGCATTACTCTACTCGCCGCGGAGGCGCGGAGAACGAAGACAGGTTGCCCCTGTCGGTGAACGCACTGTGAGGGTTGGGGGCGTTCACCTCGTATGGGCAACCGCTCGCGGGCTGTCACCAGTGAAGGGTGATCTTCTGTAGAGGTTGGGCGACGGCATTGCCGTCGCCCACCTAAAGGTCTAGCCATGAACGCGCCCGATAGTTTGCGCCCCCGTGAAATTGCGAGATAATCCGAAAGCGTCCGCGATGACCCCTTCTCCTACCATCCGTACAGACATACAGAAGTCCTAACAATCGGAGGAAGACAGAGATGAACAGAAGCAACAACCGTCTCAAGGTGTTGGCAGCGTTCGCGCTGCTTAGCGTCGTGGCAAGTGCGTGCGCCGCGCCGCCGCCGGCGGCAGCGCCGCAGCAACCGGCTGCGCCCGCCACCGAGCCATTTGTCGTCGGCATGGTCATCGTCGGGCCGATGAACGACAAAGGCTGGAACGAGGCCCATGTGAACGGCGCCAGATACGTCGCCGAAAAGATGCCGAATGTCAAATTCGAGTACGTGGACAAGGTGAACCCCGCTGACCGACCAAACGTCAAGGGGTCACAGGTGGCCGATGAGTTGATCGCCAAAGGCGCGAAGGTGGTCATCTTTAACTCCGACGACTTTAAGGACGACGCGCTGGAGACAGCGAAGAAGCATCCCAGCGTGGTGGTCATTCACGCATCCGGCGATTACGCCTGGAAGGAAGGCAAGAACTACAAAAATCAACCCAACCTTGGCAACTTGATGTCTAAGATGGAACCGGGCTGGATGATCGCCGGCTGCAACGCCGCCCTGCACAGCGAGAGCGGCAAGATCGGCGTCGTTGGCGCGCTGATCAATGAAGAGACTCGCCGCTACGCCAGCTCCGCGTATCTGGGCGCGCGCTACTGCTGGGAGAACTACAAGCAGCGCGATCCCAAAGAACTACAATTCAAGATCACTTGGATCGGCTTCTGGTTCAACATCCCCGGCGTCACGCTCGACCCCACCAAGGTCGCTGACGATTTCTACAACGGTGGCTTTGACGTGGTGATGAGCGGGATTGATACACCAGAGGTCGCTATCCAGGGCAAGAAGGCTGCCGAAGCTGGCAAAGCTGTTAAGTATCACCACTACGGCTACAAAGGCGGCTGTGAGCCGGCGCCCGACATCTGCCTCGGCGTGCACTACTACAACTGGGGTCCAGGTTACCTGAACATCATCAAGCAGGCCATGGCAGGCACCTACACCGGCACTTGGACTTGGGCAGAGGCCGACTGGAGCAACCTTAACAACCCAGACACCTCGGCCTTCGGCTACGTGAAAGGCAACGCGATCAGCGCGGAGAACATGCCGCTCCTCGAGCAGTTCATCAAGGGACTGGGGGATGGCTCGATCGTCCTATGGAAAGGCCCGTTGAACTTCCAGGATGGCAGCGTCTTCCTGAAGGAGGGCGAGGTGGCCACAGACGGGCAAATCTGGTATCTGCCGCAACTGCTGGAGGGCATGGAAGGCCCCAGTAAGTAAATCCAACACGCCCTGCGCAGTGGCACAGGGGATCGGCCTGTGCCACTGCCGGCTCTGGGCTTCGCGTGAAGGTCGAACTGCAACACATCCATAAGCATTTTGGCCCAGTCCACGCCAACGACGACGTCTCACTCACCGTCGAGGCAGGCACAATCCACGGCCTGCTGGGCGAGAACGGCGCTGGCAAGAGCACGCTGGTCAAGATCCTGAGCGGATTCATCACGCGCGATAGCGGCGTCATCCTCCTAGATGGCCAACCGGCGCACATTCAATCCCCTGCCGACGCGCTGCGCTATGGGATCGGCATGCTCCATCAAGACCCGCTGGACTTCCCACCGCTCACCGTGGTGGAGAACTTCATGGCCGGCTTGCCATTCACGCCGCCGATTCTGAACCCAAGGGCTGCCGAGCGCGAGTTTCGCCAATGGTGCGCGCGGTTTAACTTCGACATTGATCCACACGCCCAGGTGGGCGACCTCACCGTGGGCGAGCGCCAGCAGTTGGAGATCGTCCGTTTATTGGCCAACGGCGTGGGCACGCTCATCCTCGACGAACCCACCACCGGCATCTCGGCCTCTCAAAAGACGCTGCTCTTCCAGACCTTGCGCATGTTGGCCGATGAGGGAAAGTCCATCATCTTCGTCTCTCATAAGCTGGAGGACGTTGAGGCATTGTGCGATCGCGTCACGGTGATGCGGCGCGGCCAGGTGGCGGGCGAGCTGGACCTGCGCCCGCTGCACGCAGGCGCGCAGCAGGCATCCTCCCACCAACCGGAGATCGCCGGGCGCATTGTTGAACTCATGTTCGGCAGAGCGCTCGCCATGCCGACCAAGCCGCCGACCCGACGAGACGAGGTG
>DAOTYZ010000049.1:0-7600 GCA_034434555.1 Candidatus Roseilinea sp. | reverse complement strand
GTTGTATGCGATCTCGCCCAACCGTCGCACGCGGCGAGGCAGCGAGTCGCACAGCGACTCGATAACAACTTCAGACACAAGAAGCCTCCATTACAAATTGCTCCGCTGGCGGGCAGGTGAAATGACTGCGATTGCTCCGCTCAGGGAGACAAGCTCGCACGTTAACGAGTGTTTACTTGTAAACCAGTTAACGACGAGGATTATATCTCCTGCTGGGGTAAACGGAGGCGCGGTATTTCACTAGCCTTTTCAGCTCTGGCGATGAACGGGGCGCGCTCAACTTTGGGGTAACTTGGCTCACTGACCTTTAAGCCGCCGGGGCACAGAGAATGTGTCCTCGGCGTCTCTCATGTTCTTGTATCGCCTTAAAGTGGCGCACTTCCGAACAACGCACCTCATGAGCTTCCGATTTGGCGCGCCCAGAAACGATCGAAGGCCAGGTCACGCCGGCGCGACCTGGCCTTCAATCAGACTGGGTGCATTGAACTAGCTCTTGCGCTGGCAGGTGTTAATGCCCAGCGGGGCGTAGAGCGGGCAGAACCCGACCAGGCTGGTGAGCACGAACGCAGCGGCAACAACGCCGAGAATGATAGCCAGCACACCGCTCAACGTGCCCGTGGCGATCAGGACGGCGACGACCAGCGCGACCGCGATGCGAATCCCGCGATCCAGGTTACCCATATTCTTTTGCATCTCTTTCGGACCTCCTCTCTTGTGAGTATGCGACTGTAGTGTAGTGCGGCGCTGACGGTTTGTCAGTGACAAAGTCACCAAACATGCCGGCGGCGCTGTAGGCCCTGCGGATCGAGCAGCCGAATGCTCCCGCGCCCGGTCTCGATCAGGCCGGCAACGGAGAAGTCTTCCAGGATGCGACTGACGACCTCCCGCGATGTGCCCAACTCAGCAGCGATCTGCTGGTGGGTGATGTGGAGCAGCGGAGCCTGCGAGGTCAGCCGCTGAAGTAAGAAGTCGGCGATCCGGGCGTCCATGCGGCGAAAGGCCACCTCCTCTACGATGGCCATCACAGTCGCCAATCGCCGCGAGAGCAGGTCGAAGACGTAATCGCGCCAGGCCTGGTAGCGGTTCACCCATAGCCGGAAGGCCGTCGCTGAGATGGCAATGGCCTCGGCTTCGCGCTCTACCGCAGCGATGGCGGGGAACTAATGGTTGCCCAGGATGCAGTTGGCGGTCAGGATGCACCCTTCGCCATATCCAAAGCGATACAGAGTGATCTCTCGGCCGGTCTCAGCCAGTTTGAACACCCGCATGCTGCCGCTTAACAGGACAGCCATGATGCTGCACTCGTCTCCTTCGGCGAAGATTTGAACCCCGGCCGGCAAACGCGAGAGGCTTGCCTCAGCGGTGAAGTCGCGCATGAGTTCAACCGGCGTGCTCCTCAGGAAAGGCAACGCCGAGATGGCGCGCTGTAGCTCCTCATCACGCAGCATGGCCTACCGCGGTCTAATTTTCTCTCAGGCGGGAGGCACATTCACGATTGATGAGCGCGCAGGCGCAGCGAGGCCGCGCAGCCCGATGCTTCGCGGCGCGCAGCGTGAATGCACCTCTTCTAGAACATTTGTGCTACACTGCCTGCCATGGCGACGCTGGATCGTTTGGACGAGGCGGTACAGGCCTTTGCCGAACATTTGAGGCGCCGGCCGCTGAGCGATAACACCCGCAAAGCGTTTCTAGGGGATGTGCAGATGTTCGTCCGCTTCCTGACCGCTGAAGGGAAGCCCATGCCCATGCTTCGCTCACTCAGCAGCACGCACATCCGCGCCTTCGTCGCCCACGAGGAAGCGCGCAGGAACGCCAATAGTCCCAAGTCTGTTGAGCGGCGGCTGACCTCGCTCAAGGTGTTCTTTCGCTGGTTGCACGAGAGCGGTCATCTCGCTGTCAACCCCGCCGACCCGGTTCCTTATAAGCCAGTGGTTGACCCCTTGCCCGCGTATTTGACCGAGGCGCAGGTGTGCGCTGTGCTGCAAGCAGCACAAACGGTTGCCGCGGGCCGGCGACACGACACGCGCCCTCTAGCCATCATCTATCTGGTGCTGGAAACCGGGATTAAGAAGAGCGAATGCCTGCGTTTGACGACGAACGACCTCGACCTGGATGGGCGGTGGGTGCGGATTCGGTATGACAAGCGACACCTTAAGTTTAAGGAGCGTGAATTGTCATTCTCTCCTGAATGTCGCCAGGCGCTGGCTCGCCATCTAGAGCGCTACCAACCGCGCGGGCGCGTGTTCAACTGCACCGGTCGCAATATCGAATATGCTTTTAATCGCAAAGTGGCGCCGCTGGCCGGCTTGGAAGCGTTGACATTCGAAATGCTGCGTTGGACGTGCGCGCTGCGTGACTATCAATCCGGTGAGCTGGATAAAGAAGCGCTCCAATATAAATACGGTCTTTCGGAAATTGCCTGGCGCGAGATGGAGCACAAGCTGACCCGCATCCTGGCCGGCCAGTCAGCTCAGCGGGGCTGAAAGTCGTCGCCCAGGATGATGAGCACGTCTAGCGTGTTCGTTGGGTCTGGCACGACAGCGATGCTCGTGAGTGGCAGACTTAGCTCGGCGGCGAGCCACCTCGTCCGATCCGGTTGCCCTTTGTAATCCACAATGGCCGAGCGAGCATAACGCTGTGGCGCGTCGCCGATGCTGAGGACGAGGACGCCGCGCGCTTCGAGATAAGCCTTTGTGCCGGCTGCCAGTCCCGTGCGCAGCGTGCCGTTCTGGATGGCCACCCGCAGTGGCGCACCGGTTGTTTGGGCGGCCTGTGGCTGAGGGGCGTAGAACTGCGCGCGCAGCTCCCGCACGCGCTCGCGGATGGGGATGAGCACGCTGCCACCTTGCGGCGTCGTCCATGTCTGTGTCGCGCTCTCGTCAATTGCAACCCGCGCGATGCGCTCATCGGGAATCTCCCTGGCCAGCAACGCGAGCTGTGCGATCTCGATGGTGCTCAGGTTAGTCTCGACCGCACTGCCCAGCGCTTGAAGGATTTGAGGGAGTTGAGGGAGCAACGCGACCAACGTCTGGTTACTGCGCAGCGCTTCGCGCAGCGCCATGACGACTTGCTGCTGCCGCCGCAGGCGGTCGAAGTCGCTGCCGCCGTGGCGCGTGCGCACATACTTCAGCGCAGATCGCCCGTCCAACCGATGCCAGCCAACAGGCAGGCGAAATGGATCGTAACCGTAGGCCGCGTCGGGAAAGGCCGGATCGTCAATGTCGCGCTCGTTGTAGATCTCCACGCCGCCGGCCAGGTCAATCAATCGCATAGCTGCCGCGAAGTTCAAGCGGATGTAGAAGCGCACCGGCACGCCAAAGTTGTATTCCACCGTCCGCATCACGTAGGTCGGTCCGCCATAGGCGTGGGCAACGTTGATGCGGTCCTGGCCGCGGTCTGGCAACGGCACATATAGATCGCGCGGGATGCTGAGCAAGCCGGCAGTGCGAGCAATCGGATCGAGCGTGAGCAACATGAGCATGTCGGCGCGTGCCGTCGCCGGCGATTCACCTGCCCGTTGGTCAATGCCTATCAGCAGCACGTTGATGCGCTCTTGTCCTTGCCAAGTGCCGATCGCCGGCAGGTCAAGCAAGGGCAGCGCCGGGTCGCTCTGGGCAGTTGAGCGTTGCAGGCGTTGAAAGATGGCTTGAAGCGCCGTCAGGCCGGCCGTCGGCAGGACAAGCGCTGCGGCAACAATGACGATGATGACAACGACAGGCCAGCGCGCGCGACGCCGCAACGGTGGAGGCGTGGGGCGCATCACAACTACTCACGCGCTCTAAGCCACCTGGACGCTTGGGCGGCCAGGTGGATCGAGCCGGTGACGCAGATAATATCACCGGGTCGCGCTTCATCCAGGGCGCGCTGTAGCGCAATCTCCGGATCGCTGATCTGCATGACGGGCGGACCGTGGCCGTCGCCAAAGCGCGTCTGCCAGATCGCCAGTAGCTGATCGGCTGGCAGGGCGCGGTCGAGGGGAGGCGCCGTGCAAGTAATCCGCGCGGCGTCTTCGGCGATGATCTTCAATATGCTCGCTGCGTCTTTGTCGCGCAGCATGCCCAACACGAAGTGCCTTGGCTGGCCCGAGAAGTACGCGCGCAGCGAATCACGCAAGCGAGCCATAGCGTATGGCGTGTGCGCGCCGTCGGCAATGACCAACGGCGCGTCGCGCAGTATCTCGAACCGCGCCGGCCAGCGCAGGCCGGCCAGTCCAGCTTGAATGGCCGGCGCATGCGCTACGAAGCCCTGTTTGTATAAAGCGCCGAGCGCAGTGAGGGCAGTCGCCAGATTTTCGAGCTGCCAGTGTCCCAGCAAAGGGCAGAACAGCTCGGCGGACGTCCCCATCACTTGGACGAGCGGGCTGCGGGGATGACAGCGGACGCAGACCCATTGCCCGCTTGCGCCGGCTTGAAGGCGGGAGAACTTCGCCGTACAGTGATCTTCTACGAAGTACAGCCGTTCGGCCATGCCCAGCCGGTGGGCTTCGGCGAGGATGACTCGCTTGGCTTCGTCGGTCTGCGGCGCGATGACCGCGCTGCCGTGGGCGCGCAGAATGCCGGCTTTGGCCCAGGCGATTTCAGCGATCGTGCCACCCAGGATTTGCGTATGCTCCAGGCTGATGTTGGTGATCACCGATAGGACCGGCTCGGCCAGGTTGACTGCATCCTGGCGTCCGCCAATCCCGATCTCCATGATAGCCAGGTCAACGCCCTGCTCCTCGAACCAACGATAGGCCATCGCGGTAAACGCCTCAAAGCGGGTGGGCAACCCAAGCTCAGGACGGTCCCAGCAACCGAGGATGGCCGCGATCCGCTCAGCCAGCGAGGCAAATCGTGCCTCGCTCATGGTCTCCCATCGCCCGCCGTGGCTAATAGCGAAGCGTTCCAAGGGGGTATGCAGGTGCGGGCCGGTGAACAGGCCCACCCGATAGCCGGCTGCGCTGAGCATGGCGGTCAACATGGCAGACGTGCTGCCTTTGCCTTTTGAACCGGCGACCAAGACGCAACGGCGCGTCGCGCGTTGAGCGCCGCCTAGGCGAGCGAGCAGATGCTTGGCACGAGCGATGCCATGGCCAAAAGCGTACGCAAAGGTGTGTTGGTGGGCATTGAGCCGGTCGAGTGCGTGCAGATAGGCAACAGCGGCGTCGAAGCTGCCTCGCTGTTGCGTGCAAGCAGCCATTCTGGGGTTTAAACGGTGGTCAGCGGCGGTCAGACAGGTGGCCAAGGAATATGGCGGTCGTGGCGATTGGGGTTGGGAAAGTGTCTGAGCCTTATCAGGCCCTCCAGGCGTCTGATGAAGGCTTGGACTTCTTCTTCAGTCAGCAGTTTGCGCAGCGCATCACCGAGCGGTTGCCCTGCATGCACTTGCGCGCGCAGTTGTCTGAGGTCTTCCAGCATCTCCGAAGGGATGGGCTGGCCGGCGAAGTCCCAGATCACTGTGCGCAGCTTGTAGTCGGCATTGAAGGTAATGCCGTGGTCAATCGCCCATACTCGGCCGTGCTTATCGCGCAGGCAATGGCCACTCTTACGGTCGGCGTTATTGGTGATGAGGTCGAAGAGCGCCATGCGCTGAAGCTGTTGGCAACACGCAGCGTCGTCGCGGAAGTTGAAGAAGTGCTGGTCGGCGTCGCTTTCAATGAACAGTTGCACGGAGCCAAACCCATGCGGGCCGTTGCGCAGCACGGTGGGCGGCACGAGATGCCATCCCAGCGCTTCGCTGACCAGGTAGGCAGCAAATTCGCGCAGGCAAAGCGTGCCATTCGGGAAGTCCCACAGAGGCACCTCGCCCCGCCGCGGCTTGTATATGGCAAGCAGGCTGGCCGGCTCCGGCTCGCTCTTTGAGTTATCGGTAACCTGGACCAGAAAGGTGTAGTTTGAACCCCACGGCATCAGGCCCAGCGATTGCATGTTCCCTTCGCGCAGCACGCGAAGCACCTGCGACACAGGCCATTCGCTTTCCATAAGCACCTCACCCCCTCGCAAATCCCTGAGAAATTAGGCAAACACGATCTCATCACTATGCCCATTGCGCCTCGGACAAAAGCCCTGTATCTCCCCATCCGCATCCATGGGTTTGCCGCAGAGCGGGCAGATCGGGCGACCTTTGGCGACAACTTGCAGGCCGTGACGGCTGAACGCTTCGATCTGCGCGCGTGAGCAAAACAGGCGCACCGAGGACGCTTCATCTGGGTTGACGTCCTCCGGCAGCAACTCGGTTAAGACGATCACGGTGAGGTCGTTCTTCTCGTCGTATCCCAGGCCCATCTGCCCCACGCGAAAGAGCGGCGCCAGGGGCTGTTCTAGCTCCATGTCAATGTCCAGCGGGGAGAACTTGGCGCCTTTCGGGTATTTCACGCGCAATTCTTCCAGCCACTGCTCGAGGGCCATGCATAGCGCGGAGACCTGCTCTTTCTCGCAAACGAGCGTCACCAGCTCCGCGCCCTTACGCGCCTGAATGTAGAACGTGCGTTGGCCTGGTTTGCCGATCGCGCCAACGGTGATGCGGGAAACAGGATTCAAATCTATTGATCGGCCAGGCATGTTGTGATTCTACTACTCGTGTCTGTGTGGGAGGGATGCGTTCACGAATACGTTTGGCGTGTCATGCCGAGCGAAGCATTTAAGCGCTCGCCCAATCGAAGCCCAATGGCATCACCAAAGGACCCGATGTCATGCTAGCGCAGCGAAGCATCTAAACGCCCGCCTGACCAAAGCTCAACGGGCATCACCAAAGCCACATCCCATCCCATGTCATGCTGAGTATGATGAAGTCGCTCAGAATGACAAGGGCCAGCGGCCGTCTGTGCCACTCCGCGGCGCTTCTTGGGGAGCAGCATAACTGCCCCTGCCCGTGAACGCACCCAAGATACAGGAAGTGCTTAACTCTGGGATGACCTGGCTCACTGACATTTAAACCGCCGAGGCGCAGAGAAATAACCTCTGCGTCCTCGGCGTCTCTGCGGTGTGTTATCACCTTCAAGTGGCGCACGCCCCGCATCCAAACCCGCCGCCTTACGCCGCCACCGGCGCGTGCGATTGTGCCTTGCCGTTGGTCGCGTGCTCCAGCGCCAGCGCCTCATACTGCTTCCAGCGGGCGTGGATGGCCTCCTGCGCCGCGGCCATCAGCGCCTCGGCCTCCTCGGGGTGGCTCTGCTGGAGCATGCGATAGCGCGCTTCATTGTAGGCATAGTCCTTGAAGGGAATCTTTGGCGCGCCGCTGTCCAGTTGGAGCGGGTTCTTGCCCTGGGCGCGCAGCCGCGGGTCATAGCGATACAGCGGCCAGTAGCCGGAGTCCACAGCCAGCTTCTGCTGGTTCAGCCCCTTGGCCATGTCTATGCCGTGGGCGATGCAGTGGCTATAGGCGATGATCAGCGCCGGCCCGTCGTATGATTCGGCCTCTAGGAAAGCCTTGATCGTCTGCGCGTCGTTGGCGCCCATCGCCACCTGGGCGACATAGACGTTGCCGTAGGTCATCGCCATCATCCCCAGGTCCTTCTTGGCCGTGCGCTTGCCGGCAGCGGCGAACTTGGCCACCGCGCCCAGCGGCGTGGCCTTGGACGATTGCCCGCCGGTGTTCGAATACACCTCGGTATCCAGCACCA
>DAOTYZ010000048.1:0-7771 GCA_034434555.1 Candidatus Roseilinea sp. | reverse complement strand
TCGGTCAGGGAGAGGCGCAAAGTCAGCACACCTGACGCAGCCCGCACCACAGCGCAGATCAATAGCCCGACGGCAATAGAGACGCCGTCATCCACTAGCGCCGACACCACCAGCGGGCCGGCGAATAGCGCGAAGTTGGTCACCGTCGAGTGCACCCCTACGTATCCTTCAAATTTGTCCGGCGGCGCGCACTGCACCATGAGCGCATAAGAGGTCACCTGTAGCGCGACCGAAGTTGCCCCGCCGATGAAGCCGGCCAGCCAGGTGACCGGCAGCGACGGCGCGATCGCCAATGTCACCAACTGTAACCCCGAGCCGAGGCACGATCCGGCGAATACTTTGGCGTTGCCAAAGCGGTCGGTGAGCTGGGGCACGAACAGGCCGACCAGCGCCAGGCTGAGCCAGTAGATGGCCAGGTACCAGCCATACTCCACATTCGTCGCCTGCAGCACGCGCACCATTTGCAACGTGATCAGCGGCCCAGGGGCGCTCACCCCAATCTGCGCGAGCAAGGTGACGATTAGATAATTGCGCGCTGGGGCGTGGGCGAGGAAAGCCCGTGCGTCGGCGCGCGACCGCGCAGCGGACGGATGGGCAGGCGGCGCGACCTGTACCTTGCTTAACACAGCGATGCTCGTCGAGCCGATGCCCAGCGCCAAGGCGCAGGCCGCGATAAAGTTGACCGGCAGGGGGAAAGCATCGAGGATGGCTGCTAGGAACACAGTAAAGATCGCCATTCCGACGCCCAGCATGGTCCAGCGCATGCTGACCAGTCGGGCGACGCGCTCGGGCAGGGTCATGCGCGCCAGAAAAGTTGTGATCGCATAGACGCCGAGGCCGGCCGCGAAGTGTAAGATGACCACAGCGGCCACGATCGCCTCGGCCTGATACGCCGGAAGGAACAAGCAGAGCGGCGTCAGGATCAGCACGGTGCGCCAGATCAGCAGCGGGATGGTCATGTTGCGCGGCCAATCGGGCACGCGGCGCAGCCAAGCCGGCCCAAGCGCCGAAGCGAGGGTGAGCATCAGCGCGGCGCCGGAGGTGAGGATGCCGAGCAGCAGCGGCGAAGCCCCCAGCCGCGCCACCAACACGGGCACATACTGCGTCACCATGACGATGAACGGCGTCGCCAAGGTGACCTCAATCGCGTTCAGCCGCTCGTTGCGCAGCGCTTGCTGATAAGAAAGTGACATCAGGGTAGCCGGATTGGCCGTTTAGCAAATGCACACTGTGTGATACGCAATACGAAATACGCAATACGCAATACGAAATACGTATTCCGTATTGCGTAGTGCGTATTCCGTATTCCGTTCCGTCTCACGCTTGTTGGGTCAGGCGGGCGAGGATGAATGTCTCAAATGCCTCGGCTGTCCAGGGCAGGGCGGGTTTGAAGAAATGCTCGTAGATGGCGCGCGCATAGACGCGAATCTCATACTGGGCGTCCTCGGCCATCCGTAGGCTGAGGAAGTGCATGAGGTTGTGCGCATCTACCTTGGCCACCCAGGTGTAATACACGGCAAATCCCGGCAGAAAGAGGCGCGCCTGCTCGCGCGCGACGCCGGCTGTCAGCGCTTGCTGATAGAGCTGATAGCTGCGCTTGTAGTGGTCTAGCAAGGCCTGGGTGAGTGGTTCACTCGCATCGGGCGTCAGTTCCCCCAGGCTGGCTTGCTTGTTGGATGGCGATTGCCGACGCCAAGCGGCCGGCACATAGAAATCGTCTTCCTCAAACGCCACGTAGCGCCCGGATTGGGCGTTAAACTGCCAAGTGCGGTGGCGCACCCATTGCCACCACGTCACCACCGGCGCACGCACGCGAAACTTGAACTCCACCTGCTCAAACGGGCTGGTGTGGCGGTGCTCCATCAGGTAGAACAGCAGCCTTTTATCTTTCTGGCTGCCTTTGCTCTCGCCGAGAAACGAGACGCGCGCGGCGTTGACGATGGCGAGGTCATCTCCCATCAGGTCTTGTAGCTCCACCCAACCCTTGTCCAGGACAGGCACCCGTTTGCCGAGCAGCGCAGCGCGATCGGGGGGGCGAAAGGCGTCTTCCTCGCGGTCGCTTTGCAGTAGGTGTGTGGTCATTGGATGAGTAATGGTAACATTGTGTATGGCGAGCACACCTCTAGATGCAGCACTAGAAGCGTTTGCCCAAGAAGTCAACCGGCCCGCCGAGGCGATCAACCTGGCTCGCGCGGCGCTGGTGATGGGGCAGTTCGAGTATCCGGATTTGGACGTGGCGGCTTATCTCGACCGCCTGGACTATCTGGCCGAAATCGCCGGCCGCACGATCGCATCGGCGGACTTACCTGCTTTGATGCTGGCCCAGTTCCTGTTTGATAAGCTTGGGTTTACCGGCGATAGCGAGAACTACACCGATCCGCGCAACAGCTTCCTGAACGAGGTGCTCGAGCGGCGATTGGGCATCCCCATCTCGCTCTCCGTCTTGTTCCTAGAAGTCGCTCAGCGCACCGGCGTGCGCGCCGAAGGGGTGGGGCTGCCCGGTCACTTCATCGTCCGCGTGGTGCTCGATTCCGGGCAGGTGATCTACCTTGATCCCTTTCATCGTGGCGCGATCCTCTCCGAGGATGATTGCCGCGAGCGCGTGCGGTCGCTGACCGATGGACGCTTGCCTTTTAGCGAGGCGTTCCTCAATCCGGTGAATGCGCGCTACATCCTCATGCGCATGTTGAATAACCTGAAGAACTTCTACACGGCCGCCGGCGATTTCTATCGCGCCTCAAAGGTGGTCGAGCGCTTGCTCATCTTGAACCCCGGCAATCCCAGCGAGACGCGCAACCTGGGCCTGCTCTATGGCCTGTTGGGGAAGCGGCGTCAGGCTGTGGCCTTGCTGGAGGAGTACTTGCGCAACTGGCCAGACGCGTCGGATGCCGCGGTGATCAAGCAGCACATCGTGGAGCTGGCGGGCGCGGCCTCGCGCTGGAATTAATCCGGCGCGTTGACGCGCCGCACGGCGCCGGCGTAGCAAACGGCGCTGCTGATCAGGTGTATAGCGATAAAGAAGACCAGCGGCGTCGGGAGGACAGCGGATCCTGAGAAGCTGACGTTAAGCCAGATATTCGCGTCTGAAGCAAGCCCGGATAAGGCAAACACGGTTGTGCTGATCGGGCTGATGCCGAGGCCGGCATTGATCGCCGCGTCGAGGAGCACGGCGAGCACGGCGCTGATGTCCTGTGGGCTTGCCGGCAGCCGGCCAAAGAGAGTGGCCGCGTTGAGCAGCGCGATCAGCGGCGTGCCGATCGCCGTGCTCAGGACGATGGTGTAGGTCAACGCCAGCGCGCTAGCTGTCGTCTTCGCGTGTGCCGAGACGCATATCCCTATCAGCAGGTAAGTCAGCATTGAAATCAAGACGATGCCAACGGCGATGCCCAGCTCCCGCAGCTCTATGCCGCCCAGCATGAAGGCTAAGCTGAACAACGGCAGCATCACGATCAGCAGCAACACTGCAAAGCCGAACCTGGCAGCCAGTTTGGCCCCTACGATGTATCCCCCGCCAAATGGGGTGATCCGCAGCAGATCGAGCGTCAAGCTCTGCCGTTCTTCGCTGATCGCGTTCGCGGCGATGGCAGGCACGATAAAGGTGGTCAGTATCAACTGCACGCCGACGAGGAAGTAGAACACCGCTGCGCCGACCGCGCCGTTGCTCCCCACCGTACGTGTGCTGCTCAGGAAGCTGGTGGTGTATAGCAGCACGGCCAGGCTGCCTACGACGACGAGGTAGACGGTGAGCGCGAGATGGGTATATCTGCTGCGCATCTGCCGCTCAAACTCGTGAACGAGGATTGGGTTAAGGCGCAGCCGTATGTCGGCGGACATGGGAGTTCACTCCTCTTGAAAGCTCACCACCTGAACGCCGCTGTGCATGAGTGCGCGAAGCAGCGCGCTGGCGTCGGCGTAGCTGCCGTCGAAGGTGACGTGCATCTCCTTCAGCAGCGCAAGGGCTGGGCGGGCGCCCGGAAGTGGTGAGCCGGCGGCGAATTGCGCCTCCACGACGCCGTTAATGGAGAGGGCAAGCTTGAGCGCGGTCTGTGGGTCGCCCAGCAGCTTGATGACGAGGCGGCGGTGCGACGGCGTGATGGCCTCCAGTGTGCCGGACTCGACCAGCCGGCCATCTCGGAGGATCGCCGCGTGCGTGCAAATATCCTGGACTTCGGCCAGGCTGGTGGAGGTCATTACGATTGTCTTGTTCATCTCGGTCAGCGCCTTCAGCGTTTCGCGCAGCTCCACCTGGGCGCGCGGGTCGAGCAGGCGCATCGGCTCGTCCAGCAACAATACCAGTGGGTCATGAACCAACGCGCGCGCCAGCCCCAGCCGCTGGCGCATGGCAGGGCTGAGGCGGTCAACCGGGTCGTCGCGGCGGTGATACAGCTCTACCAGGCGGAGCAAGTCCGATACCAGCGCGGGGCGCTCGCGTGCGGGTATGCCATAACACGCGGCGAAGAAGGCGAGGTATTCAGCGCAGGTTTGGTCAGCATAAACGCCCAGCGCAGCCGGCAGATAGCCGATCAACGGGCGAACCTGCGCGCGCTGGTGGTTCACGGAATAGCCCGCGATGAGCGCGTCGCCCGCGGTGGGCGTGTCCAGCGTGGCCAGGATGCGCAGCAGGCTGGTTTTGCCGGCCCCGCGCGGTCCGACTATCCCCAGGATGGCACCGCCTGGCGCGGAGAGCGTGATCTCATCCAGGACGCGCTGTCCTTTGCGTTGCTGACTGAGATGTTTGATCTCGATCACGAGAGATGGCGCGCCGCAGCCATGCTCATCTTCTCCTGAAAGGCTGAGATGGTGCGGCGGATGCCTTCCTCCAGCGAGACCTGCGGCGCGTAGCCCAGCCGCTCTCTGGCCCGCCGCAGGTCGGCGCATAGGCGCGTGACCCCGCCGCTCTCCGAGGTCACATGGAGGGGAGTGAGCTGCTTGCCCAGCACGCGGCCTACGGTCTGCACCAGCTCGTTCACGCTGGTGGGGATGCCGCTGCCGACGTTGATGATCAAGCGGTTGATGTTCGGCGCCACGGCGGCGGCCATGAGCGCGTTGACGACGTCATCCACGTAGACAAAGTCGCGCTGCTGCTGGCCGCTGCCGTGGATGACGATCGAGCCGCCGCCGAGGGCTTGGCGCACCACCGCCGGCACGACCGGCGGGTGCGATGGCCGAAATTGCTGCCCGGGTCCGTAGGCGTTGAACACGCGCAGGATCACCGTCTCGATCCCCCACAGCGCGCCGATCGTATTGACGTAATATTCCGCTGCCAGCTTGCTCACGGCGTAGGGCGAGCTGGGGTTAGGGATGGCGTCTTCACAGGCGCGTTCCTCGGGTTGCTCCCCGTACACTGCGCCCGATGAGGCGAACACCAGCCGGCGCACCCCCGCGTCGCGCACCGCCTGAAGCAGCGAGACCGTGCCCCCGACGTTGGTGGCGTTGTATTCGCGCGGATACAAGATGGACTCCGGCACCGATACCCGCGCGGCCAGGTGGTAAACGCAATCCACGCCCTGCAGCAGCGACCACAACTTTGGCACGTCGTTTACGTCGCCGCGCGTGAAGTGCACAGATGGGTCGAGTTGGCTGGGATCGCCGGCGCTGACGTCGTCAATCACGCGCACGACGTGGCCGCGGCGGGCCAGCGCATTGGCCAGCGCCGCGCCGAGAAAGCCGGCGCCTCCGGTGATCAGAAATTTCATGTTTGTCTCGCCTCAATGGCTATCCCGGCGGCCAGGTCATCTTGCGACCGCCGAGCAAGTGCACGTGCAAGTGATACACCGATTGTCCCCCGTCGGGGTTGCAATTCAGCACCAGGCGATACCCACCTTCGGCGATGCCGAGCTGTTCGGCCAGCTTGCGCGCCGTGAGCAGCAGCTTACCTAGCAGCGCGGTGTCCTCCTCGGTTGCCTCGTTCAGGGTGGGGATGACCTTGTTGGGGACGATCAAAACGTGAATCGGCGCGACGGGGTGGATGTCGCGGAACGCCGTCACCAGCTCATCCTGATAAACGATCTCGGCGGGCAGCTCGCGCCGCGCGATCTTGGCGAAGAGCGTGTCGGGTGGCATGATTTAGATTTTATCGGTAATAATGCGCCCCATGCGCTGGCCTGTTCTGACGCGCTTTTCTCTCCTGGCGGTGCTCGCCGCGATCCTCACGATCGGCCTGAAGCTGCTGGCCTACGCCTTGACCGGTTCGATCGGATTGCTGTCCGATGCCCTCGAATCGCTGGTGAACCTCGCCGGCGCGCTGGTCGGGCTGGCCATGGTGCATTTGGCTGCCCGTCCGCCCGATGAGGAGCATGCATACGGGCACAGCAAGGCGGAGTACTTCGCCAGCGTCTTCGAGGGCGGGCTGATCACGCTGGCGGCGGTCGGCATCGGCATCGCTGCTGTGGACCGCTGGCTAAACCCGCGCGCGATTGAGCAGCCCGCCGCCGGCTTGCTGGCCGCGCTGGCGGCTACGCTGGTGAATCTGGCCTTTGGGCTGGTCTTATACCGGGCAGGTCGGCGCTATCACTCCATCGCCCTAGAAGCCAACGCCAGGCATCTGTTCACCGATGTGCTCACATCGCTGGCCGTGCTGGCCGGCGTGGCCCTGGTGGCGCTCACCGGCTGGGCTTGGCTTGACCCGCTGGTGGCGTTGCTGGTCGCCATCAACATCATTCGCATGGGCGTGCACTTGATCAATCGCTCGGCGAACGGCCTGATGGATGTCGCGCTGCCGGACGCCGAGCTGGCCAAGATCCGCCAAATCCTGGACGCCTATTCCGCCCGCGATGGGGTGCGGTATCATGCCCTGCGCACGCGGCAGGCTGCGGCCCGCTGCTTCGTCTCCGTGCATATTCTTGTGCCTGGGAGCTGGAGCGTGCTCGATGGTCACCGCTTACTCGAGCGGATCGAGGCGGACATTCGCTGCGCGGTGCCAAACGCGATCGTCTTCACCCACCTTGAGCCGCTGGAAGACATCGCCTCGTGGCGCGACCAGGACTTGGAGCAAGCGGAGGGCACCCTGGCCGAGAAGGCGCATTGAGGGCAGGATGGACTACTTGTTTATGATGAGGCTCGCATTGGTCGGCGCGGGGGGCTGCGTCGGTGCTGTGCTGCGCTATTTGATAAGCGGCTATGTGCAGAATGCCCTGCGGGACGCCCAGTTCCCGTACGGCACGCTGGCCGTCAACGTGATGGGTTGTTTCATCATCGGGTTGCTCGCGCAGTTGGCCGATGCGCGCGGCCTGTTCACGACCGAGTCCCGCCTGTTCATCTTCACCGGCGTGTTGGGGGGATACACTACGTTCTCCACGTTTGCCAACGAGTCCATGAACCTGCTGCGCGATGGCCAGGGCGTGGCAGTGGTCGCAAATGTTGCTGTTCACGTGTTCGCCGGCCTGGCTGCGGTATGGCTTGGCCGCGCTATCACCGCGCTGATGTGGAGGTGAGCTGCTGTGCGCCTGCCTGAGGAAGGCTACCTGTTGCGCATCTTCATCGGCGAGAGTGACCGCAAGGAGGGCCGGCTGCTCTACGAGTGGCTGGTGCTGGAGGCGCGCCGGCAGGGTCTGGCCGGCGCGACGGTCCTGCGCGGCATCATGGGCTTCGGCGCCAACAGCCGCGTCCATACCGCCAAAATCGAGCGCCTCTCTGAGGACTTGCCGATCATCGTTGAGCTGGTGGACACCCAGGAGAAGTTGGAGCAGTTCTTGGCGAGCGTCGAGCCGAGTATCCGCGAGGGCCTGGTCACGCTGGAGAAGGCGCACATCCGCTTTTATCGCGCCGGCCA
>DAOTYZ010000047.1:0-1569 GCA_034434555.1 Candidatus Roseilinea sp. | reverse complement strand
TCGTTGGCGGAGTTTTGCTCGGCGACGTTCCCGCGCACGGTTGCGCTGACGACCGTGAGCGTCCCCGTCAGGACGCCGACGCCGCCGCCGCCGGCCAGGCCGAAGAAGCCCCCGCTCAGCACCGCGCGGTTGGTGATCACAAAGGTGTTCGTCAGCCAGGTGGCGCCCATGCTCCAGAGGCCGCCGCCGCCGGCCGCGAAGCTGGCAATCGCGTTGCCATTCAGCCCAACCGCGTTCGACACGACCGTGGTGCCGGTAAGCACTAGCGTCGCGCCCTCGCGCGCGCAGATGCCGCCGCCGCTGAAGACCGCGACGTTGTCCTCAACCCGCGCGCCATTCAGGGTCGCGGCCACGCCGCCCCGCACGCGCAGCCCGCCGCCGCCGTATCGGCACGCGAGTTGATCCTGACCGGTAGAAGCGTCCTCGATTGTGCTGAAAGTCAGCCGCCCCCCACGCACGACGACCTGCGTCAGCGTGAACGCGCCGCTTCCCGAGGCATCGCTATGAACGTCGAAGGCGCGATCGGAGAGCGCAGCGTTGTCAACCGTTATCGTGATCGGCCCTTGGATCGTCAGCGTCCCACTGTTGCTGCCGACGTACACATCGAGGTCGCCGTCGACGTTGTTGTTGTTATCACCAGAGACCGTCCGACTGATCGTCACAGTCGTCAGGCCGGTATCGAAGATGATCACATCATCGTCCAGCGGTAAGGTGACCTGGCAGCTACCGAATGGCGTGTTGGTGTTCGCCGTCTGAATCGCCTCGCGCAGCGAGCAATCGCTGCTTGCGCTGGCGTCGAAACGGTCAAAGCCTATGGTCACCGTGATCGTGCCAGCGTGCGCCGGGTTGGCGAGGATGATGCTGACAACAGCGGATGCGATGGCGAGG
Source organism: Candidatus Roseilinea sp. (assembly GCA_034434555.1). Lineage (GTDB taxonomy): Bacteria > Chloroflexota > Anaerolineae > J036 > Brachytrichaceae > JAAFGM01. Next base: position 681 of record DAOTYZ010000047.1, on the reverse strand, counting down.
ATGAACAACTTCACAGTCCGTTGGAACATCGCGGTCTCCTTTCGGCAAAGTTTAAGGGCTAATTAAAGCATTACCTTACGTGAACTATCAAAGTTGTCAAGTCAGGCTTTGCCAGTAGTAGCCTCGCCCGGCCGCCGTGGGGTATGTTCACGGTTAGGGGCAGAACCCTGGGTGGGCGACGGCAATGCCGTCGCCCACCCTCTACAAATCAACTTTTGCCAGTTATCAACCCGCGAGCGGCTGCCCCGATTGGTGAACGCACCCGCTGCCGTGAGGCATTCACCAAATCAGGGTAACGCAGGGCGCCTTCTAGGCAGCGACCAGGGACGCTGTGCTGCGTGCTCCGCGTCTCCGCGTGAGATGTGAATGCGCCCGCCGCCATCAGGCGATGTCCAGCGCGCGCACGGCCAACGCCAGGTTAGCGCGCTGCCGGCTGAAGCTGATCCGCAGGTCGCGACGCGCGCGGGTGATGCCGACGTAGAGCAGCCGCAGCCGCTCCGCGATGTATTCCATGCGCGCCTCTTTGATCAAATCCCCGCCTGCGTCGCGCTGGCCGGCCAGCGCCTCCAGTTGCGTGCGCGCTTCCAGCGCGGGGTCGCGCCCATCCAGGTACCAAAGCTGTCCGCGAAAGCCCCCGTCGGCGCTGTGCGGGAACTCCACCTCGTCCACGCTGATCAGATA
>DAOTYZ010000046.1:0-1695 GCA_034434555.1 Candidatus Roseilinea sp. | reverse complement strand
CACGCAATACGCGCCGAAGCACGCCAAACCCAGCTCGGTGAAGCCAACATCTGCTTGCCGGAGACCGCCCAAGCGAGCGGCAACTACCGCGCCTTTATCCCGCTCCTCTTAGCGCCTGCGAACACCAGGATGTTCATCGAAACGTTTGACGGTGCCCCAGGCCAGCCGCTGAGCTGGCGCGACACAGGGTGGGCCGCCCGCTGGGACGTCGCCGTGCACTCGCGCGATGTGAATACCTGGTATCAGTTAGAGCCGATGAACGCCGACCACGGCGCGGACTGTTCCCCGCCGCCGGCCACGCATCCGCTCAGCCGGCGCTACGAAGACGCCGTCTATCAATGCCGCAACCACGTGATGACGGCGATCAAGGCGGAGGGCTACGGCATGATCTACCTGACCCCTAACCACATGGTGGATTTCAGCCAGGGGACGGCGGTGATCCGGTTCGATGTCTCCACGCTGCGCACCAGCTTGCGCGATTGGATCGACCTCTGGATCACCCCATACGAAGACAACCTCCAGATACCGCTGCAGACCGACATCGCAATGGTGGATGCGAGCGGCCCGCCGCGCCGGGCGGTGCACGTCCTGATGGACCTCACGGGCAACTTCTTCCACGTCACCGTTTACAACAACTTCCAGCCCACCCGCTACAGGGGCGCTTACACCCCGTATGACAATTTGTTCACGCCGGATGCGCGCCGCCGCGACACCTTTGAGTTGCAGATCTCGAGGACGCGCGTGAAGTTCGGGATGCCGTCCTACAACTTTTACTGGGTGGATACCACAATCCCAGATCTGGGCTGGGATCACGGGGTGGTGCAGTTCGGCCATCATTCCTATAACCCTACGAAGGACTGCGCAACCTGCTTGCCGGGCACGTGGCACTGGGACAACGTGGTGATCAACCCCAGCCGGCCGTTCACCATCATCCATGCCGACCGCCGCTACGCAGACCGCGCGAACCCAACAGTCAATCTCTCTGCGCCGGCGCCGGCCAACGCCCACCTGCGCTTCAGCGGCATCGGCCCGAACCTCCAGGTGCGCTTCAACGGCGGGGCATGGCAGCCCGCCGGCCTCCAGGCGCAGGACAGCCTCTACTTCAAGGACGAGCACTTCCGCAATTACTGGATGCCAATCCCCGCCGGCACAACCCAGGTCGAGTTTCGCGGGGATCGCTGGTGGGGCGCAGACTGGCACGCGCGCAACATCACCGTCTGGGCGCGGCCGTGACGGGATGAACGCGCCCAACACCCATTTCTGCGCCTACCCCCTGCGCTTTGAGCTGCAGGCCATAGACCCCATCCATCTGCACGCCCACAACGGCAGCGCCCTGCGCGGCATGGTCTACCGCGCCGCGCTTGCCCTCACCCAGGGCCACGCGCGCCCCCCCGACCTCGACTTCATCCCCGACCCTGCGCTCCAGCGCCTGTTGGCCACCCTGGACGAAAGCGACCCGCGCGGCCAGGATGTGCCGCGCCCCTATGTCGTTGACCCGCCTGACCATCTGCCGGACAATGAGGCGCACGTCGTGCCGCCCGGCGGCACCTTCACCTTTGGCCTCACCCTCTTTGGCCAGGCCATGCTCGAGGCCTTTCCCATCATCGTGCTCGCGTTGAACCACGCCGGCGCGTATGGCCTGGGCCGCTTTCTGCGCGCGCCTGGCCGTTCCGGATCGCCCGGCCGTGGCCGCTT
>DAOTYZ010000045.1:0-2679 GCA_034434555.1 Candidatus Roseilinea sp. | reverse complement strand
CACATTGAGCTAAATCCCGAAGCCGTGCTCATCCAGCGCGGCGAAGAGAGCGCGGTGATCGAGCAAACCCAAGAGGGGCCGGCAGTGCGCAGGCCGGACTCGGAGACATATATCGCGCGGCGGCCTGAGCGCGTCATCATCGAGCAGAGCAGCGAGGATAAAGGCTTCCTCTACAGCGCGCTCTACGTGGCCTCGGCGGATGGCCGGCAGCCGCTGCGCGAGGTCTTCGTCTCTCGCGCACACGAGATTGAATATATAGATTGGTCGCCTAGTAGTGACCAGATCGCCTTCCTGACCCGCCATCGCACGCGACAGACGGTCAGCCTGAACCTGGTAGGGGTGCATGCCAACACCCGCGCGCGCCGGCTCTGGGAGGGGCTATCTATCGCCTGGCACTGGCATCCCGACGGCCAGACGATGCTCGCCAAGCTCGGGGCTGCGCGCGGCGGCGCTGACCGGCTGGTGCTTGTTGACACCATCGGCGAGAAGATCACGCGCCTGGTCAGCGGCAGCCTGGCCTTTCAAACCCCGCACTTCTCGCCGGACGGCGGTTATATCCTGCTGACCGAGCCGCTCAAGGGGGATCGTCATCAGCTCGTCCTCGCCGACCGCAACGGCAAGCCCGTCCGGACGCTGGTCGAGTTCAGCGGGCGCATGAGCTTCGCCTGGTCGCCCGCCGGCGCGAAGTTCGCCTACGTTGTGCAGTCGGACCCCGATTTGCCGGGTGGGCCGCTGATCGTGATGGACGTGAACAGCGGCAGCCGGCGCGTGATCAGCAACAAGCCGGTGGTGGCGTTCTTCTGGTCGCCCGATGGCCAACGCATCGCCAGCTTCAGCCGGGCGAGCGACACCGACATCGGGCCTGGGTTCAAGGGCTTCGACTTCACGCCGCCGCTGGACGTGCCTTTGATGCTGTTGGAGACGATCAATCCCGAAGACGGCAATGTGCGTGGCCTGTTTTACTTTGCGCCCACGCGCGCGTTTCAACAATTGGCCGACGAGTTCGACCGCTACAGCCGCGCTGTCACCATCTGGTCGCCCGATAGCCGCAAGCTGGTGTTCACGCTCACCTTCGGCAACGCCAACGGCACGCGCGACTTCGTATTACAGACCGAAGCTTCGGGCAGCATCAACCCGCGCGTGATCGGCAACGGGCCGCTGGCGTTCTGGTCGCCGCGCTAGGCAAGGTGAGCGAAGAGGGCACGGATCAGCGTGCGCAGGTCATCTACCGTGGTGTAAGCCTGGACGGACAAGCGGGCCAATTTGAACTGGCCCCAGCGGATCAGCGGCATCTCGATCCGATAGCGCTCGCGCAGAAGCGCGCCCAGCGCGTCCAGGTCAACGGAATCGGGCAGGCGGATGGTAGCCATCTGGCTGAACCAGGTGAAGGATTCGGGGCAGATTGAGGACGTGCCGAGGCCGGCCTCAATCATGCGCCGCACCTGGCAGGCCAGGGCATGACAGCGCATGCGCACGGCGTCCCAGTCGTGCGCGCGCACGAAATCAATCGCCGTCGGCACGGCCAGGAAGGCCGCCAGGTCGCGCGTGCCGTATTGTTCCACATAATCTTGCAGCGGCTTCGCAGAGAGGCGATCTGGCTGCCAGCCGTGGCCGACGATCAGCGGCTCGATCAGGTGCTGTACCTCGCGCCGCGCGTAGAGGAAGGCGCTGCCCTTCGGCGCGCATAGCCACTTGTGGCAATTGCCGATGTAGAAGTCGGCCCCGACCGCCTCTAAATCCAAGGCGCGCTGGCCGGGGACGTGTGCGCCATCCACGATTGAGAGGATGCCGGCCTCGCGCGCTCGCCGGCAGACCATCTCCACAGGAAAGGTCAGCGCCGTCGGCGAAGTGATATGGCTGAGGTAAACGACGCGCGTGCGCGGCGTGACGCCGGCCCAGAACGCCTCCAGCCAAGCTTCGGGCGTCGTCACTGGCAGCGCGATGGCGCGACGGATATAGCGCGCGCCGGTCTTTGAGCACACATACGCCCAGGCGTTATCGCACGCGCCATACTCGTGGTCGGTGGTCAGGATCTGGTCGCCCTCGCGCAGCCACCCGCGCAGCGAATGCGCCACCATGTTCACGCCCATCGTCGCGTTGGTGACGAAGCCAATCTGGTCGGGCGCAGTGCCCAGGTAACCGGCCAGCGCCGCCCGCGCCTGATCCATCATCTCTAGCCAGCGCGCCACAAAGCCGCCAGGGTGATGCTCAAATTCGCGCTGCCAACGCTGGTAGGCCTCGAACACCGGTCGCGGACAGGCGCCGAACGAGCCGTGGTTGAGCAGCAGCATGTCGCGGCGGAGCAGGAATTCGCCGGCCAGCGCGGAGAGGTCAAGTGGGTCGTCGAGGGCTATCTCTGGTTCAGGCATTGACGCGCCGAGGCAAACGACGGATTCTGTTCGCGGCTGATTATAGATGTGGCGAAGCAGGGAGGGTGCGTTGGGTGCGTTCACAGTTTGAGGGCAAGGCTGATCTCACGCGGAGACGCGGAGAACGCGGAAGGTTGTTCATAGAGCACAGCGTACCTGCCGGCATCTTCCGTTGCCTAGAAGGCAGCACTTTCAGAAATCGCGTTGCCTCTATTTGGTGAATATACCCCTCGATATCCAGCACCGCGGTGTGCGCGCCAGCCCACAGGCTGGGGGGCTCTTGCGCGCTTGGCGCAGCGCGTCGAGGTCA
>DAOTYZ010000044.1:0-4191 GCA_034434555.1 Candidatus Roseilinea sp. | reverse complement strand
ACATACACATAGCTGGAAGGATGCACGGCAACGCGCACCAGCTCGATGCAACCGCTGCTGAAGCCGGCCAGCATCTGGGCATAGGGCAGCGCGCCCTCGGCAAAGCGCGACCCATCGAGCGGGACCATGATACGCTTGAAGGGGGAGGGTGTTTGCGATGTCATGTCGCGCATAGCATACACGCGCGGCGCGCCCGTGCAACCGGCGATGAGACAGTTCGCGGCCTGGGCGGGATTACCCCTCTATTCGTCTGGCTCGCAGGTGAGCATCAAGGGGAAGCCTTCCATGCGGGCGGCGAAGATGGCCTGACCCACCAGTCGCTCCGCTTCGCTGCGTGGCCGCACGCAGACCAGCGCGATCCCGTTGGTGTGGGTAAGCCAGGCGATGTGCTCGGCCATCTCTCGTGAGAGCTTGAAGATCGTCTGCAACATGCGCTCGACGAACTCGAAGGTCGTCACGTCGTCGTTGTGAATAAGCACGCGCCACAGCGGCTCAATCCAAACCAATTCCTCTTCGACAACATCAACCTCCGGCGTGCGAGCCGGCATTTGCGTTCCCGTGGCCATGGCGCATGGAATTATAAAAAGGGGGAGTGCTCACTTTGGGGTGATTTGGCTCACCGAGATGAGAGGCGCAGAGAGCGCAGAGGATATGTAAAAATCTCTGCGTCCTCCGCGTCTCTGCGGTGCGTGTTTCTTGTATCACCTTCAAGTGGCGCACTCCCATAAAAAGGTCGTCTGGCGCGAAGGGTGCATTCACCAAAGGGGCAACCTTCTACGGGACTTACCCCGCGTCCGCGTGCGGGGGAAAGAAAGGGGGCGCTTAGCATGACAGTGGGCGTGGGGTCAATGGCTTCGCAGGGGTGTGGTTGGGCACGCCTCCATTCGCCATTCACCATTCACTATTCACCATTCGCCATTCACCCTCCCTATAATCTGCCGTAGCGATGCCCTCATCCGCGCAAACGCTCGTGGTCAAGGTCGGCACCAGCACCCTCACCGCCGGCACGCCGCACCTGAATCGCCGGCGCATGCTGGAGATCGCCCAGCAAATCGTGCGGGTGCGCGAACAAGGCGTGCGCGTCGCGCTCGTGTCCTCTGGCGCGATGGCTGCCGGCCGCGAGCGGATCAGGCTGAACGGCGCAAGGAAAGTCTCGCTGCCGGAGAAGCAGATGCTGGCCGCTGTCGGCCAGAGCCACCTGATGGCCCTCTGGGAGCAAGTGTTCGGCATGTTTGATGTGCGCGTGGCGCAGGTGCTGCTCACGCGCGCTGACCTGAGCGATCGCCGGCGCTATTTGAACGCCCGTGACACCTTGCTGACCATCCTGGCCCATGACATCGTCCCCATCGTCAACGAGAACGACGCCGTCACGACCGAGGAGATTCGCGTGGGAGATAATGACAATCTCTCGGCGCTGGTCGCCAACGTGCTGAGCGCAGACCTGTTGCTGATCCTGAGCGACATCGAAGGACTATTCACCGCCGACCCGCGCAAAGATAAGCGTGCCCAGCTCATCAGCGAAGTGGCCGAGATAGATGACCGCATTCGCGCGCTGGCTGGCGGCAGCAGAAGCGGCCTGGGCGTGGGTGGCATGCTGACCAAGATTCAAGCAGCTGAATTGGCCACGCGCTCAGGATGCATGACGATCGTGGCCCACGGTGGGCGCCCGGACATTATCGTAGATGCGGCGAACCTTAAGCCGGTGGGCACACGCTTCCTGCCGGCTGTGAACCACATCGAGAGTCGCAAGCGCTGGATTCTCTCGGAACGCACCAGCGGCGCTTTCGTCGCCGATGATGGCGCTGTGCGCGCCTTGCGCAGCGGCAAGAGCCTGTTGCCCGTCGGCGTCCGAGAGGTGCTCGGCGAGTTCGAGCGCGGCGAGTTCGTGGCCGTACGCGATCTGAATGGCCGCGAGGTCGCGCGCGGCATCACGCGCTACAGCGCGCGCGATGCTGCGCGCATCGCCGGCAGGCGCTCAGACCAGATCGAGAAGGTGCTGGGCTACAGCTACGCCCCTCTGCTCATCCACGCCGATGACCTGGTTGTGCTGTGAGTTAGGCCAACGCCCTCTGGATGAAGGCGGGCAGGGCAAACGCAGCGCGGTGTACCTCGGGGGTGAGGTAGTCGTTCTGACCGGGCGGATAAGGGTGATCTAGGCCCGCCTGCCACGGTACATCAGAGAGATATACGAACCCGACACCGCCGCCGGAATAAGAAGGCACGAAAGCATAGTAGTAGGCCGGGTGTTTCACCAGCGTGCGCGCAAACTGGAACAGCGGTCGTATTCGGTCCAGGCTAAAGTAGGGCTGATCGCTCAGCAGCGACGCTGCGCCGTTGGGCGCCAGGGCCTGCACGATGAGGCGGTAGAAGTCCTCCGTGTATAGCCGTTCGGCCATCCCCACCGGATCGGTGGTGTCGGCGCAGATCACGTCGAAGGCGCCGGGGCGCTCGGCAAGGTAGTCGAAGGCATCGCGGACGACCAGCTTCACCCGTGGGTCGTCCCAAGCGTGCGCAAAGCCGGGGAAGAACTGCCTACAAACCTCGACCACGCGCCGATCGATCTCGCAGACCACGACCTCCTCAAGGGAGGGATAGCGCAGCAGTTGCTTCAGCGTGGCGCCGTCGCCGCCGCCGACGATGAGCGCCCGCTTCGGGGCGCCCACCGCCAGCGCCGGCACGTGCGCGATCAGCTCGTGATAGCCGGCGTTGTCCAGCTCGGTGATCTGGATGATCCCGTCCAGGATCAACGTACGACCAAAGTACGCCGTCTGCAGGACCTGGATGCGTTGGTATTCGCTCCTCTCCTCGTGCAGGACTTTCTCCACGCAGAGGCTGAGGCGGAGCGTCGGATACAACTGTTCCGTGACCCAGATGTTGCTCATATCGCCGCTCCTGCGAGGATGGGTGTTGGCTCAGCGACCTGAGCAGCGCGCTCGGCTTGGCGCACGACAATGCGCTGCGCGCCGAACAAGCGCTTCAACTTCCTGATCAAGGGTTTCAGGTCAATCTTGGGGTTACACGTGAAGAGGTCAATTGCGCAGTAGCCATATTCGGGCCAGGCATGTAAGCCGGCGTGAGATTCGGCCAGCAGCAGAAAGCTGGTGAAACCATGCGGGCTGAACTTGTATAGCCCTTCGTCCACCACTGTGAGGCCGGCATCGCGCACGGCTTTAGCAAAAAGCCCATGCGCCTGTTCGCTGTTCAAGAGCAGCGCCCGATCACAACCAGAGAAGTCACAGATGTAGTGGATACCAAGCTTAAGGTTCTTCATCTCTCACCTCCAACAGATAAAGCTGTTAACCCTAACCGCCAGAGGCTGCAAAGCTCATGGGCTTTACCTGGCAGAAAAGTAAATATACCATGCCAGCACGAGGCGCGCTGCGTAAACGCCGGGAGTTTTAAGAAAGTTAATAAACGTGCGTTTGGATTCGAGCAGATGGACTGCGCCTTCACAATGTGATGGTGCGGGTTGGTTCACTCACATTCGTGGTGAATGCGCTCATTCATGATTTGGATCAGCTTATTCTTTGTAAGCCAAGGGTCGAGCAGGTGGATGATGTTTAGCGCACGAGGGTCACCAGCGTCCCAACCTGCCTCGTCATTCTGAGCGAAGAATCCGGACTCGCGCCTGATCAACGTGCTCTGGGATCACCGAGGCCGCGCGGCGCAGCACATATATGAATCCGCGAGGCCGATTGTCCTGAAGGCGTGGTTAAGCGTCGGGGTCAATGCCGGCGGCGCGCAGCTTGGCCGCCAGGCGCTCGGCGCGTTCCCGCTCGGCCTCGGCGCGCGCACGCTCAGCTTCGGCGCGCTCCTCGCCGGTGGGGATGACCGCGCCGTCGCAGTCGCACCAGCGCAGCCAGGTGTCCCCGCAGCCCTGATACGACCCGCGCCACAGCGTCACGCCCAAGCCGATGTCGTCGAACCATGTCTCATCCGTGCGCACCAGCCGGCCAGCCTGGAGCGCGTAGACGCGCAGCGGCTCGCCCTCCGTCTGCTGCCCTGGGTCATACACCACGTAGTGCGCCACTTTTATCCGCCCGTAGATGCCCAGCTTGCCGTCCGGTTCTTCCTCCCCACCCTCGGTGTTGGAGACGATCTCAACCACCACCTCCGGCGGCTTGCCGTATTCCCAAATGAAATACGACCGACTCGTCTTCTTCCACAGGTCAGCCGGCGGGGTCACGTCCA
>DAOTYZ010000043.1:0-2535 GCA_034434555.1 Candidatus Roseilinea sp. | reverse complement strand
GTCTCGGCTGCCCCGGCGCGCGCCGGCGGCACCGACCCCAACGCGGGCGCAGCGCTGATCCCGTTCCTGCGTCGGCCAACCTCGTCGCTCAGCACCACCCTGGCGCTGGCCGTGATCGCCTTCCTGTTCATCGAGATTCAAGGCATCCGCGCCAACGGCATCCACTACTTCAGCCGCTTCATCCAGGTGGACGCCTGGCGGCGTGCGCAGCAGGGGATGATGCAGGGCCTGATCGGCAACATCCAGGCCGGCCTGGTCGGGCCGCTGGAGCTGATCTCGGAGTTCATCCGCATCGTCTCTTTCTCCTTCCGACTCTTCGGCAACATGTTCGCCGGCACGGTGCTGGTGTTCGTCATGACCTCCATCCTGCCGGTGCTGCTGCCGACCGTGTTTTACGGCTTGGAGTTTGCCATCGCGGTCATCCAAGCCTTCGTGTTCATGATGCTCGTCACAGTGTTCACTTCGTTGGCCGTGGCCCACGGTGAGCACTGATGAGACAAATCGCAAGTTACAACTGTACAAGTGAGAGATACGATTTCACAAGAGGAGTAAAGGAGAGCCATGGAACCAGAAGCATCGCTCGTTCTCGGTAAGGCCATCGGCGCCGGCATCGCCGGCGGCGCCGGCATGATTGGCCCAGGCATCGGCATCGGCCTGGCCGGCTTGGGGGCGCTGATCTCGATCGGTCGCAATCCTGAGGTCACCTCCACGCTTCAGACGTACATGATCCTCGTGATCGCGTTCGCTGAGTCGCTGGCCATCTTCGCGCTCGTGATCGCCTTCTTGCTCTTGTTCGCCTTCACCGGCTGAAGACAGGAGGAGACCATGTCGCCGTTTGTGGCTGTGACGCAGCTTGCAGCGGAGGGTGGTGGTGCGGCCAACCCATTCGAGGGGCTGGGCATTAACCTGGTCCAGTTCCTCGCGCAAACCATCAACTTTCTGCTGATCATGTACTTCCTGAATGGCATGGTGATCCGGCCGGTGTTGCGCAACCTGGAGGCGCGCCGCAAGCGGATCGAGGAGAGCCTGGAGAACGCCCGCTTGGCCGATGAGCGCCTGGCGAACGTGGAGAAAGACTACCAGGCCAAGCTCAATGAGGCCAGCATTGAAGCACAGCGCATCCGCGCCGAGGCGCTGAACGCCGCGCAACAGGAAGCGCAGCGCATCCGACAGGAGGCGCTGGCCGAAGTGGAGCGCATGCGACAGCAGGCGCGCATAGACGCTCAGGCTGAGCGCAACCAGTTGCTGGCCGAGGCGCGCAACCAAATCGTCGCGCTGGTGATCGCAGCCACTAACAAGCTCATCGGCGAATCGTTGGATGCGCAGCGCCAGCGCGCGCTGATCAACGAGTTCTTCAGCAAAGTGCCGGCGGCCAACATCGCTGGGGTTGCGGTAGATAGCGCACCGGTTACGGTGACCAGCGCGCTGCCGCTCACGCCTGAGGAACAATCGCGCGTGAAAGAGGACCTCTCCCGCCAGGTTGGCGCGATCGAACACATCACCTTTGAGGTCAATCCGGCCATCTTGGGCGGCCTAGTGGTCCGAATCGGGGATAAGGTCATTGATGACAGCGTGTTGAGCAAGGTGAACGCCTTGCGTCAGCAGTTGAGCGCCTGACGCACAGAGAGCCGACATATACAAGGCGCTGGGCTGCTCGCAAATCGCGGCGGTGACCGCGAAGAGCTGTCCGGAACCTTGAGAATAAGCAGAGTAGGGCGAAGGAGACTTCCTTCGCCCTACTGCTTTTACGCATTTGGCTTTGAACCAACTCTCCACGAGTCTAGATTAATGATAGGGTGGGGCGGGATACGCTGGTAGCCCTCATGCGCTCAATGCCGGCCGCACCAAGTATTTGCGCCCTAAATCACGAGTGCACCTGCTCAATCCGAACCCACGTTTGCGAAGAACGCGGATGGCAGCTAAGGGCGCTCGCCGGCATCCTTGCTCACCCTTCCTTAAAGGTGGCGTTAAGATAGGAATGCCCTCACATCAAAGCGAGCACATGCAAACGGCACGCTGGTTTATCGAGCATAATGACGCGGTAGAGGTTCATCCAGCCGTGTTGCGGGCGGCGGAGATCATTCGCCTGGGTGGTTTAGTGGCCTTTCCGACCGAGACGGTCTATGGTCTGGGGGCGAACGCGCTGGATGCGCAGGCTGTGGCCAAAATCTATCGCGCCAAACAGCGCCCGTTGAACGACCCCTTGATCGTGCACCTTGCTTCGCCAGAGGACACAGAAACGTTGGCCGACCTGAGCCGCTTGCGGGCGAAAGTGCAAGCCCTGACTGCGCGTTTTTGGCCTGGGCCGTTGACGCTGGTGTTGCCGCGCCGTCCAGAGCTGCCGCCGATCGTCTCCGCCGGCTTAGATACCGTGGCGCTGCGTATGCCGAACCATCCAGTGGCGTTGGCGCTCATCCGTGCCAGTCAGACGCCGATCGCTGCGCCCAGCGCCAATCGCTTCGGCCACGTCAGCCCCACCACGGCCCAGCACGTGCTCGACGACCTGGGTGGGCGAATTGACGTTGTGCTAGACGC
>DAOTYZ010000042.1:0-10183 GCA_034434555.1 Candidatus Roseilinea sp. | reverse complement strand
TGATGACCAGCGCGTCCCAGGTCTCGTTGTGGCTGCGATCGGGAGAGGCGTTGCGCGCCTCGAAGTTCGCCAAGCGCGGTGGGTAGAAGCGGTTGTAGGCGACATACATGGACTCCGGCCCGTAGCCCACCAGTGGTCGAATGGCGTTGAAGGGATCCGGCGTGCCATCCGGTTGTTCTATCGGATCGTGGGGCAGGACGAGCTTGGCCGCGCCTTCCCAAATGAGCACGCGCACGGCGTTTGTGCCTTCCTCGGTGGTTAACACCGTGCTCAGGCGGCGGAACAGCGGGAATTGGCGCAGCCAGTCAAAGGACTGATCGTTGCGGGTGACGTTGATGAGATATAAAAAGCCGAGGCCGGCGATGCCCGCTGCGATCATGGCCAGGGTTAGCCCGAATCTCAGCTTGCGCTGGCGGATGAGCTGAACCATCAGCAGGGCGAAGAACAGGAGGCCGCCTAACCAGCCGAGTTGGGGCCCGCGGCTGCCGGCCAGGATCAAGACGACGATCGCGTTCGCAATTGCGATGAGGATATAGCCGGCGGCGCGCACCACGTCTGCCCAGCGCGGCTGTGGGCTGCGGAAGACGGCAACGAAGCTATCGGCAATTCGATACAGCGTTACGAAGAACGTCATCACCAGATAGGCGGCGATGAAGATCGAATTACCCATGTTGCCGGCCACCCGCTCAACTGTGTCGCCACCCCAAGGCAAGGGGTCGAGTTGCAGACGCTGGAGGATGCCGTAGATAGAAATCGGCAGCGAGTTGAGGATCATCACAGTGAGCAAGCGCTCGACCTGGGCGCGCTGGCGCATCCCCTGGAGGATCATCAGGAACACCACGATGTAAGCCAGGGTGGTGTAAGTGCCTTGCAAACGCTGGTATGAACCCAACAGGCTGGTCCTTGGCGCGACGGAGACGGCGGTGCTGATCATGTACACCACAACCGTGATCAGCGTGGGCAGCACCAGCGGCGTGCGCCAATTGATGTGCTGGTCGCGTGCTGGATTGCGTCGCTCTTCAAACCACTTCACCAGCCAGGCCATCGCCATGACCAGCGCAATGGATCGCAAGGTGGTCAGTTTGTCTGGCTCGAAGACGCGGCTGGAATAGATGTTGAAGAACAAGGGGATGACGAGCACAGCAGCCAGCCAGCCAGCCTCTATCAGCCTGTCGCACCACACGCTCAGGCGGCTGGCCGGCCTGGCTAGGCCAGTCGTAGATGAAACATTAGCGTCGGCGGCTTGTCCATTTGTCGCTACGCGCGCTGTCAGAGCTACACTCGACATGGCATACCCCTAATCTGGATGTTAGGAATTGGCTTGATCGCGCAGGGCGTGTTTACAGCCAGGCAGTAGAACCCAGTTGGGTGAAATCGCTATCTTTGCCTATCCCCTGTATAGGACTCGCCTTCGCCAGTCAGCAGGGAGTTTGTCCCCAGCCATGAACACACCCTTCAGAGCGCATCATCCTGCTCTGGTATTATTCTCGCGAAGAGCATCATAACACGTCCTTTTGGACTATCGCTCTGGCAACCGCGCGACTGCGAACATCCCCTATTCCTAGACAAAGGCATTATGGCAGTACGAATTGACCCTACAGCACGTTATCTGAAGACCCACGAGTGGGCGAGACGAGATGGAGACGAGATCGTGTGCGGCATCAGCGACCATGCCCAGGCCGCGATGAACGACCTGGTGTATGTGGAGCTGCCGCGCGTAGGCGCAACATACGAGGCCGGTCAGGCTTTCGCCGTGGTGGAGTCGGTCAAGGCCGCCTCTGATGTGTATATGCCCGTCGGCGGCACGATCATGGCGGTGAACACGCTGCTTGAGCGCGCACCGGACACCATCAACCGAGATCCTTATCAAGCCGGCTGGATAGCGCGCATCAAGCCAAACAATCCAGACGACTTCGAGACGCTGATGGACGCCGAGGCATACGCACAGTTTTTGAAAGAAGAAGCAGAAGAAGAACTAGACAACTAGATTCACTAACTCCGACAAGCGATGAGCTATATCCCTCATACTGAACAAGAGCGGCAAGAGATGTTGGCCCGCATCGGGGTCACGCGCATCGAGGAACTGTTTAGCGCCATCCCGGAGAAATTCCGTTTCCCGCGCCTGAACTTGCCGGCGCCGATCACAGAAATGGAAGCTATGTGGGAGCTGGGCGCGCTCGCCGACGTGAACGCCGACGTGAATCATCACGCCTGCTTCCTCGGCGCCGGCGCATACAACCATTACATCCCCAGCCTGATCGATCATTTGATCCGGCGCGGCGAATTCTTCACCGCATACACCCCCTACCAGCCCGAGGTCAGCCAGGGCACGCTCCAAGCCATCTTCGAGTTTCAAAGCATGATGAGCGCGCTGACCGGGATGGACATCAGCACAGCCTCGCACTATGACGGCGCAACTGCGTTCGCCGAGGCGGCGCTCATGGCAATGGCTATCACCCAGCGCCACAAGGTCATCGTCATGCGCTCTGTCCACCCCCACTATCGCGCCGTGCTGCGCACATATACCCAGTTCAACCCCAAAGTCCACCTCGTCGAGAGCGACTACGCTGGGATAGACGAGCTACTTGACGAGGACACGGCCTGTGTGTGCGCCCAGCACCCGAACTTCTTCGGGCAGTTAGAGGAATTCGCCTTGGACGAATCCGGTGCTGCTTTTGCCGAGCGCATTCACGCTGCGGGCGCGCTCTTCGTCGTGGCCACCAATCCGATCGCGCTGGGCCTGTTCAAGCCCCCCTCGGCCTACGGCGCGGACGTGGTGGTGGGTGAAGGGCAGCCTTTAGGCATCCCGCTGAGCTTCGGTGGGCCATACCTGGGCTTCTTCTGCACCCGCCGCGAATTCATGCGGCGCATCCCAGGGCGGATCGTCGGCGAGACGGTTGACCGCGAGGGGCGACGCGGTTACGTGCTCACGCTGAAGACGCGCGAGCAGGACATCCGACGTGAGAAGGCCACCAGCAACATCTGCACCAACCAAGGCCTGATGGCGCTCGTCGCCTGTATCTACCTAAGCGTCCTGGGCAAGAGCGGCCTGCGCCAAGTGGCTTATCTATGCCACCAGAAAGCGCACTACGCCGCCGACAGAATCAGCAAGCTCAGCGGCTGGCGCATCTGGAATCAGCAGCCGTTCTTCCACGAGTTCGTCGTCGCCTGTCCGCTGCCGGTGAGGGAGGTGAACAATTACTTGCTGGATGAGCACGACATCATCGGCGGCTACGACCTGGGGCAGGACTATCCCGAACTGGAGAACCACATGCTGCTGTGTTGCACGGAGACGAACACGCGCGAGGAGATAGACGCGCTGGCGGATGCCCTGGCTGCGCTTGAATAGCGCGCCGTGAGAGCGAGCAGCCATGTCGAGTTCAAAGTTGCGCGTTGCTGTCATCGGCGTCGGGGTCGGCTGGAATCACATCGAGGGCTACCAGAGCCATCCTGAGTGCGAGCTGGTGGCCATTTGCGACGCCAACCCAGCGATCCTGAAGGAGCGCGGCGAGCGCTTCAACATCCCGGAGTCCCGTCGCTACACAGACTATCACGAGGTCCTGCGCTTGAGCGACGTGGACGCGGTGAGCATCGCGCTGCCCAATTGGCTGCACGAGCCGGCGGCCATAGAAGCCTTTGCCAACGGCAAACACGTGCTGTGCGAGAAGCCGCTCGCCACGTCGGTGGAAGCCGGCTGCCGGATGATCGAGGCCGCGCGCGCGGCGAATAAAACGCTGATGGTGTGTTACAACCACCGCTACCGGCCGGAGATCATGTGGTTGAAGCGCCAGATCGCTGCCGGCGAATTTGGCCAGCTCTACGCAGCCAAGGCCGGTTGGATGCGCGAGGGCTGGATTCCAACGCACGGCCAGTGGTTCACCCAAAAGGCGCGCGCCGGCGGTGGCGCGCTGATTGACCTGGGCGTTCACGTGCTCGACCTGGCGCTCTGGCTGATGGGCTATCCCAGGCCGGTGACCGTCTGCGGAGCTGCCTTCGCCAAGTTCGGCCCACGCGGCCAAAAGACCAAGCCGCGCGACGTGAAGCCGGAGACGTTTGACGTGGACGATATGGGGTTTGGCTTTGTGCGCTTCGAGGATGGCTCGGTCTTGCAGTTTGAGTCGGCATGGGCCTCCCATCGCGAGCCGATGCAAGATGCCTATTTCGTCCGCCTCTTCGGCAGCGAGGCCGGCGCGAACTTCTACACCGGCGCGCCAAACGGCGAGACCGTCGTGTTGTTCAAGCTGATTCACGACCAGCCCGTGGAGATCGTGCCGCGCCTGCCGTCTGGCGTCAGCGGGCATCGCCTGGCCGTGCATCATTTCGTGGATTGCATATTGCAGGGCAAGCCGACCGAATCGCCCGGCGAGCACGGGCTGGTCGGCCTGCAGATCATCGAGGCCATCTATCGCTCGTCGCAACAAGGGCGCGAGGTGGCGCTGAACGATCACTAAAGAGTCGGCCATGCGGATCGTCTCTTTGCTGCCCAGCGCGACAGAGATCGTGTGCTTTCTGGGATTGCGCGATGCGCTGGTGGGCCGCAGCCATGAATGCGACTTCCCGCCTGATGTCGTGGACGCGCCCGTCATGACCTTCAGCACGATCGGCGCAACGGGGCCTGATGGTCAAGTGAACCCCGATCTGACGAGCGCTGAGATTGACGCGCTGGTCTCACAGCAGTTGCGCGATGGGCAGAGCTTGTATGGGCTTTATACAGACCGCCTGGCTGCCGCGCAGCCTGATCTGATCCTTACCCAGGCGCTGTGCGACGTGTGCGCGGTGTCGTATGACACCGTGCGTTCGGCTGTGCGCGACCTAAGCTGCGCCTGGCAGGGGTCGGCTCAGGTTATCTCCCTCGAACCAACCGATATTGAAGGTATCTTTCAGACGATCCTCGTCGTCGGTGAGTTGACGAACACGCTGGCGCTCGCCAGGAAGAAGGTCCAAGCGCTGCGCGACCGAATAGACCGCGTGCGCGCGTCCTTGAGCGACGCCGAACGATGGCCCACGGTGGCCGCCTTGGAATGGCTGGACCCGCCGTTTGCCCCCGGACACTGGGTGCCTGAACAAATCGAGATAGCCGGCGGCACGCCCGTCCTCGGTCGGAAGGGACAGCCCAGTTTTCGCTGTACCTGGGATGACGTCATCAGTTCAAAGGCTGAATGGGTCATCGGGATGCCGTGCGGTTTTGACCTGCAAGGGAGCGCGCGCGAAGTCTCGAACGCATCGGCCCATCTGCATCAGCTGCCCGCCGCCCAGCACAACCAGGTGTACGCCGTGGATGCCACATCATATTTCAGCCGGCCCGGCCCGCGCATCGTAGATGGGGTTGAGGTTCTGGCTGGCCTCCTGCACCCCCGGTTGTGGCCGTCGCCCCGGCCAGATCAGGCCGCCGCTGTGCCCTTGACCGTCGCTCAACAACCCGTCGCGCTGCGATAACTCGTGATGCTGGAATCCCTAGGGCTGCTGGCCGCATCGCTGATCGGCGCGGTGCTGGGCTGCGCCATCGCGCTGGTGCCGGGGTTGCACGTGTTCAACGTGGCCGGCTTCGCCCTGTTGCTGTATGCGCAGATGCCGTTTGTGCTGAGCGAGCAGGCGCTGGCGCTCTTTTTGCTCGGCGCGCTGGTGGGCTGGTCGGTGGTAAACGTCATCCCCGCGGTCTTTCTCTTCGCGCCGGACGACGCGCACGCGACGGCTGTGCTGCCGGCGACCAAGTATCTGTTACGCGGTCGTGGCGCAGAAGCCGCGACGTTGATAGGCAGCGGTAGCCTGGGCGCATTGCTGGGCCTGGTGTTGCTCTCGCCCATCCTGGATGAGGTCGTCAGGCCGCTGCGCGCGATTTTGCAGCCACATACCGGCTGGATATTAACGGCGATCATCGCCTTTCTGCTGCTTGGTGAATGGCCGCGCGCAGATGACCTCGCTTCGCCCTTGCGGCGTTTGATCTCTGCGTGGACCTATCTCGGCGCCGGCTTGCTCACCTTCGCGCTGAGCGGGCTGCTGGGCATGGTGCTCTTCTATCGCAGCCCGATCGCTGTTGAGTCGGCCTTCGTAAATCTGATGCCGGCGTTCGTGGGGCTGTTCGCCGCGCCGGGCCTGCTGCAAGTGTTGGTTTTTGGCACCAGGCCGCCGCGACAGCAAGCGTCGCCGTGGCGAGAAGTGGAACCGCGCCTGCTGCTGCGCGGCTCGCTCACAGGGCTGAGCGGTGGGCTGTTCGCCAGCATCCTGCCGGTGGTGAGCGGCGGCATTGGCGGCCTGTTGGCCGGCCATGCCACCGCTCTGTGGAATGAACGGTTGTTCATGATCTCGCTGGGCGCGTCCAAAGTTGCCTATTACGTGGGGAGCTTGCTGTTGCTGTTCGTGCCCGGCCTGACGCTCACCCGCGGCGGCATGGCCTGGATGATCAGCAGCATTTACGTCCCCTACGGCTGGCGTACCTATTGGTTGGCAGTGGCAGCGGTGGCTTTGTGTGGCGCACTCGCGTTCCTCGTGCTGGTCACCGTGGCCCGCTTTGCGGCGCGGTTGGCCAACGCCTGGAGTCCGCAGTGGTTGGCCGGCGGCGCGCTGTGCCTTGTCACGGCGCTGACAATAGCGCTGACGGGCTGGGGCGGGCTTTTGGTGATGGGCGTCGCAACGACGATTGGGCTCATCCCCGTGCTGGTGGGCGGGCGCCGGATCAACGGCTTGGGCGTGTTGCTGGTGCCAATTACGCTGAACGTCATCGGCGTTGGGCCGGCAGTAGCCGCTTGGTTGGGCCTGCTATAACAGGCGCATGCGCAGAGCGCTCTTTGAAGGGCTGGTGAAAGATTCCAACGGCGCCCTGCTGCCGGTGGCCTACGTCGGCCAAGAGCCGACCTACGTGCTGATTGAAGATGGCTTTAAGTACCACGTGGATGCTCGGAAAGTGGACCTTCAGGTCTTGAATATCTTCCGCGAACAGATTTTGGAACACAAGGACTTGGTGAGCAGCGCCGTGTTGAAGCTCATCGGGCAGGACGATCTCTTCACAAAAGCTGCTGTGGATGCGCAGCTCCGCAACCTGGACCAGCACTTTGAGCGTTTGCTCGAAGCCGGCATCCCAGAGTCGGCACGGCAGTATCTTGGCATGCTCGGGTTCAGCATCACCATTGACCGCCACGGCGATGTGGTGGACCTGACGATGCCGATTGACCCTCTCGACGATCAGCGCGAGTGATGAGGCAGGGATAGCATGGCCGGGGATGAGGGAATGTCCTCCGAGTTGTGTTCGGCTGAAGCGCCGGACTATCGCTGGTTTGACCTGCGCGGCGACTACGCGCATATCGGCTACGCTTTGGGGCTGGCCGATCCACCCTTCCAGATGCAGCCCTGGTGGTGGCCGCCGCCAGCGCTGCGCTTTGCCGAGGCGTGTCTGGACGTGGTGAAGGACGTTCATCCTCATCTCGTTGACGAGCTGCGCGCGTATGCTGATGCCCAGCGTTTGGCGTTTGGTGAGTTTTGGCGGCGCTGCTGCCGTATTAATCTCAAGGCACGCTTGTCGGCTGTGGGTCTCCCCGCGCCGGCCATCGCCGAGGGGTGTTCCACGTTCGTTCGCTACGTGCGTGTGCGGGCCGCGGAGAACGGGTTGACGATCCGCCGCGCGGTAGTCGGTCGCAATTACGATTACCTGCCTCAGCAGGCTCGCCGGCAGCGGATTCGTTTCGTGCCGGATTGCTGCGCGCACGCGACGGTTGGCGCGCGCGGGAGCGTGCCGGCCGGCCGTTACGATGGCCTCAACCAGCACGGGCTATTTGCCTCGTTACACGTGGTGATGACAGCCACGCCGCGCGAAGCAGACATCAGGCCCGGCATCCCTTTTCATCTCGTCGTCCGCCTTGTCTTAGAGCTGTGCCGCACGGCGCGCCAGGCGCGCGACCTGCTCACGCGCATCCCGCACCTCAGCTCGCTGAACTACCTGGTGGCCGATCCTGTGGAGGCCTTTGTCGTCGAGGCAGATCCGCGCCAGGTGCGCGTGATTGAGCAGGAAGGTGATGTCTTAGCAGCCACCAACCACTATCGGCATCCCGACATGCTGAGCTTGCAGGGCGGGCGCGCCTCGACACACTCGACGTGTCGGCTGACGTTTCTGATGCGTCGCGATGGCTGGGCCGGCACGGGCGATGATGTTGACGGGCTGCTGGACACGGCAGCGCGCATCATGGCTGACCGGAGCGCGCCGATGTGCGGGGTGCAAGGGGCGATGACCACGCTGTGGTCGTGCGTCGCCGAACTGACCACCCGCCGCGTGCGTTACGCCGCCGGACCGCCGTGCTTCACGCCCTATCAGGAGCTGGCGACGTTTTGACGCTGCCAACGCGCGCGCAAGGTAAAGACGGCTTCGAGCACGCCGCCCCCCACAGCGAGCGCCTTATCGCTGATCGAGAAGCAAAAGCGCTGTTCGCCGCGCGGATCGACGTCGGCGATCTTCATGCCGGCCTTGACCGGCACGCCATCGTGCAACAGTCCGCGCAAGACGCCGCTGAGGGTGGCGGGCACGGGCGTGCGATCTACTTGCGCGATGACCTCTCCCTCCTTCACAAAATCGCCAATCGCCCGCCGGCCGTAGAGTTGACCATCGCAGGGGGCGCGCACCACCCGTCGGGCGTCCTCGCCGCCCACCTTGCCGGGGATGCCGGTGTTGGGCGAGGCGCTGCCTGACCAGATCACGCGGCCCAGGTCGTGACCGCGCTGCGTCTCGATCACCGCGTGGCAGTCCTGGCCGGCGGTAAATCCCGGCCCCAACGCAATGACGCAGGGTGCGTCATGAATTGACGTGCCCGTGTTGCGCTTGGCCATGATCGCGTCTACGACGATCTCCGGACGCAGCGCTTGCACGGTGCGGGCAACTGGATCAGCGATGACGGGCAACGTCTCTCGCTGCCAGAGCTGGAAGGCTTCGTCCGCGTAAACAATCCGTTGACAGGCGACGCCTTCTACCGTGATACATCCTTCGTAGATCGCTGAAGCAAATGCGACGGTGCGACGGATGACCAAGGGCTGCTGCAGATCGGTGCACAACACGCGAAAGCCACACTTCCACAAGCGGTAGGCGACGCCCGTGCCGAGGTCGCCTGCGCCTTTGACGACAGCGATGGGGATATCGCGTGCCATGGCAGGGTATTGTAAGCATTGAGCGTTAAACCTATAATGCGTTCGTCATGGCGAACGAGGACTCGAAGCTGGTGCTGGTGGTGGACGATGAGCCGCGAATGATCAACTTCATCCGAATGAACTTGGAATTAGAGAACTTTCAGGTGGTCTCGGCGACGGATGGGTTGGAAGCGGTGCGCAAGGTGCGTGAGATGTTGCCGGATTGCGTGTTGCTCGACGTCATGATGCCGGATATAGACGGCTTCGAGACCCTCAGCATGATCCGCGAGGAGAGCAACGTGCCGGTGATCATGCTGACTGCGAAAGGCGAGGAGGAGGACAAAGTGCGCGGGTTATCGCTCGGCGCAGACGACTATGTGACGAAGCCATTTAGCCCGCGCGAGCTGGTCATGCGCGTGAAGGCCGTAATTCGCCGGGCGGAATTGCCTGCGATGGTAGAGAAAGCGCCAATCAAGGTGGATGACCGCCTTTCTATAGACTTCAATCGGCGCGAGGTCATTGTAGAAGGCAAGCCAATCAAGCTCCGGCCGACAGAATGGCGGCTGCTGTATCACCTCGTGCAAAATGCCGGCTGGGTCGTTCCACATGAGACGTTGCTGAGCAAGGTGTGGGGGTGGGAGTACCGAGACGAGACCCAGTATCTTAGGCTCTACATCACCTATCTGCGGCAGAAGATAGAGAAAGACCCCTCGCAACCCCAATATATTCTCACCGAGAGGGGCACGGGCTATCGGTTCGTTGACTTTCGCAAGCGAGAGCGTGAACGGGAGCGCGAGAAGCAGACCGAGTAAGGCCGTCTTTATCACAGCGTCTCGGCTATGTGCGTTGCTTACTGGGAGCACTGCCTTCTTGGCAACTTCCATTGCTTCTCCTAGGTGCCTCTGCGTGAGATCACCCTGGCTGCGAACGCAGCCTGATCGCCGGGTGCATTCACGGCCAGGGGCAAGGCTAATTCTCACGCGGAGAACGCGGAGAACGCGGAAAGATGATATAGAAAGCACAGCGTCCCTACCGGCGTCTTCTGCGGCCCAGAAGCGGGGCGTCCAGAAATCGCGTT
>DAOTYZ010000041.1:0-6690 GCA_034434555.1 Candidatus Roseilinea sp. | reverse complement strand
GGCGAGGAGCAACTGTTCTACGCCATGAGCCGCGGCATCAGCGAAGAGGAGGCCAGCACCATGGTCGTCTCCGGCTTCATCGAGCCGCTGGTCAAGGAGCTGCCGATGGAATACGCGGTCGAGATGAACCGCCTGATTGCCCTGCAGATGGAGGGGACGGTGGGGTAGCCATGGCGATGGTGCAACCTGTGCTCAAACCTGCGCCGGTCGTGAGGGCCGGCGAGTTAACGCGCGAGTTCGTCGAGCGCTATGCTGCTGCGCTGAATGAGCCGGCATGGATGACTGCGCGCCGCTTGGAAGCGCTGCGCGTCTTCCGCGACACCGCGCCGCCTAACCGGCACGATGAACTTTGGCGACGGGTTGACCTGGGCGCCTTCCGGTTAGATGCCATCCTAGCTGGCATCACGCCAGCGAATACCCTGCTCGACGTGGCGCGCAGCGAACTGCCTCCTGCGCTCCGCGAGCAGGGCGTGCTCTTCACCAGCCTTGAGGCAGCGGCGAAGGATCATGCGCCGCTGCTCGAGGCGTGGCTGATGACGCAATGCGTGCGCCTGAGCGACGCCTACTACGCGGCGCTGCATGGCGTGTTCATGCGCTATGGGACGATCCTTTACGTGCCCGCCGGCGTGGTCGTCGAGCAGCCGCTGCGCACAACCATTCGCATGGCTGCCGATCAACTGGCCGGCTTCTATCACACCCTGGTCATCTTGGAGGAGGGCGCCAAGGCGACGTTGATCGAGGACTTCGCCTCTGAGACAGGCGCACATCAAGCGTTGTACGACGGCGTGGTGGAGATCATCCTCGCCAAGGGCGCCGAGCTTGACTACGTGAGCATCCAGGACTGGGGGCGGAACGTCTATAACTTCTCCACCGAGCGGGCAAAGGTCGGCGAATCGGCGACCTTGCATTGGGTCGTCGGCGGGCTCGGCAGCAAGTTCACCAAGAGCTCGATTGAGGCCGACCTGATCGCGCCACACGGCACAGCGCTGCTGAGCGGCGTGTATTTCGCGGACACGCGCCAGCAGCTTCACTACGACACGCAGCAAAACCACATCGCGCCGGCTTGCAAGAGCGATCTACTGTATAAAGCGGCGCTGCGCGACGAAGCGCGCACGGTGTGGCGTGGCAACATCCGCGTCTTCCCCGGCGCGCAGAAGACCGACGCCTATCAGGCCAACCGCAACCTTCAGCTCTCCAGCCGCAGCCGGGCCGACTCCATCCCCGGCCTGGAGATCGAGGCGGACGATGTGCGCTGTACGCATGGCAGCACGGTGGGCCGGCTGGAGGACGAGCCGATCTTCTATCTGCGCAGCCGGGGCATCCCGCTGCGCGAGGCGCGCCGCCTGGTCGTGGAGGGGTTCTTCGCGCCGGTGATCGAGCGCATCCCGCTGGAGGAGACGCGCGAGCGCCTGCTGGAGGAGATCGGCAAGAAGATTGACTAAATCACTGCGCCGGCTTCTCGTATAACTCCACAAGCACGCCGAACGCGCTACGCGGATGGATGAACGCGTAGCGCGTTCCGTCTTTGCGCGTCACCGGCTGCGGGTTGATCAACTCGCAGCCGTGCGCGACCAGCCGGCCGAGCGCGGCCTCAATGTCGGGCACCTCCAGGCAGACGTGGTGCATGCCTGGACCGTGCTTGCTCATCCATTTCACGATGCCGGTGTCCTCGCGCGTTGGTTGGACCAGTTCGAGCCGCGCGCCCGGCTGTCCTGATCTATCGCCGAGCGGCAGGAAGGCGATCTTCACGCCTTCACTCTCCACGTCCTCGACGCGCTCGACCGCTAGGCCGAGTGCGTCGCGGTAGAACGTCAGCGCGGCATCCAGATTGGCAACGGCGATAGCCAAATGATCAATCCTCATCTGCTTATTTGAGTTCAGATTAAATGGGTGCATTCATGATTTGGGACGCGTACATGCCTGGCGTGACCAGCATCAAGGGTTACCAGTATCCCGCCCTACCCTATCATTCTTCGCTGGCGCGAAGAATCTAGACTCGCGGCTGATTAAACTGCTGAGGGCGCTTCGGTGAATTCGGCGTGACACAGAGTTAGGCATGTAGGGATTTGGCTGGGTGGGAGTTTAGATGCTTCACTGCGCTCAGCATGACAGACTGGTATGGCGAGCGATTCGTGAACGCACTTGTGTATACAGTTGTTAGTCCGTCGCCTCTATCATAAAGTTTTGCCCGCTGGGCAGATAACCGCCGCTGAAGGCATCGTCGTTGAGGTCACTCCCGACAATGACGTTGCGGCCGATGCGAAAGTCGGGCGGGACGATAGTGTTCTTGCCGATCACGGTGATGCCCGTAGAAAGGTGCAGATCGGGGTTGTTGTTCGGCGTGTAGTCTGAGCCATAGCCGACGCACGCACCGCGCCCGACGATCACATTCTTGTCAATGATGCAGCGGTCCACCATCGCGCCTTGCTCAATCACTGCGTCGGTCATCACGATGGAATAGCGCACGACGGCGCCGCGCTTGACGCGCACGCCGGGCGAGAGCACGGAATATTCCACTGAGCCTTCGACCACGCAACCATCGGTGATGAGCGAGTGGTTGACCGTGGCGCCGGTGCGGATGTTGACCGGCGGGCGCTCCTCGGATCGCGTGTGGATCACCCACTCACGGTCGAGCAGGTCAATCGGTGGCGTATCGGCCAGCAAATCCATGTGCGCTTCCCAGTACGACTGGATTGTGCCAACATCCACCCAGTAGTCGGCATAAGGGAAGGCAAAGACGCGGTATTTCTCGCGCACCATCTTTGGGAAGATGTCCTTGCCGAAGTCGCGCGAGGAGTTTGGGTCTTTGGCGTCCTCGTTCAGCACTTTGACCAGCGTGTCATAGTTGAACACGTAGATGCCCATTGAGGCCAGCGTACCCTTGGGTTGGGGCGGCTTCTCCTCGAAGTGAATGACGCGATAGTCCGCATCGGTCTGCACGATGCCGAAGCGGCTGGCTTCTTCTGGGGAGACGCGCAGCGTGGCGACGGTGACATCGGCGCGCTTCTCTTGATGGAAGCTGACGAGGATGCTGTAGTCCATCTTGTATACGTGATCGCCGGACAGCACCAGCACGTAGTCGGCGCGCGCGTTGCGCACAAAATCCAAGTTCTGATAAATGGCGTCAGCAGTGCCTTCGTACCAGTCGGAGGCCAAGCGTCCCTGGTAAGGCTGGAGCATCCACACGCCGCCGTTAAGTCGGTCGAGATCCCACGGCGCGCCGTTGCGGATGTGGTCCTGGAGCGAGCGGGGGCGATACTGAGTCACCACGCCAACGGTGTAGATGCCGCTGTTGACGCAGTTGGAGAGGGGAAAGTCAATGATGCGGTATTTGCCCGCGAAAGGGACAGCGGGCTTGGCGCGCTTGTTCGCCAACACGCTCAGCCGGCTGCCGCGCCCCCCAGCGAGGATCATGGCCAGAATACGCATGGCGATGTGCTCATCTCTTCATAGTTCATCGTGGTAGGTATTGCGTCGCACCTGCGCGGAATGGGGCTGGCAGCGAGAGATGTAGGAATTGCTGAGCGCTTCACAAGCGACATTATAAGCAAAGCGAAGACAGAAGATTTAAGCTGTTTTTATGGGAGGGGCTTACTGGGGTTGCTCATGCACGACCTGGCAAATTGCTACTCATGCCCCTATCTGGAGCTGTTCTCGGTAGCTTCCCACTCGTCGGGTCACTTCGGATGCTGACCAGCCTAACTCGCCGGCCATTAGACGGGCGACGGTCATTGCCGAATCAGCGCCGTGCGACCAATCCTCGATCTGTATATGCAAGCGTCGGACCAGCACATCTTCTAGCGTGGTTGCCATCTCATGGCGACAGGCGTAGATCACCTCAGCCGCGATGTAGGGCAGGTCGGGGACGAGACGCTGCGCCAATGCGTCATCGCCGGCGCATAAGGCAAGGATCGTTTCTGCCTGCCCGCCATATTGCGCCAGCCTCGCCAACACGTCTTCGTCCCAGCCAAAGCGCGCTGCGGCCTGGCGCAGCGCGTCCTGACAAGCAGCATGCCCTTCTGCACCGTCCAGGGTCAGGGATTCAGTCGGGTGGGTGATCGGCTGCTTCCAGCGCCGCGCCAGGTGGTCGAGCGCATCCTGGGCCATGCGCCGGTAGGTGGTTAGCTTGCCGCCGGTGACCGTGATCATGCCGCCTGGGCCATCGGCGACGACGTGGTTGCGCGAGAGCTTGGCCGTCGCCTGGTCATCTGCGTTGGCTGGGCTGATGAGGGGGCGATAGCCGGCCCACGCGCTGATCACCTGGCTGCGGTCTAGCTTCGTTCGCAGGTAAGCGTTGGCTGTGCTGAGCAGGTAGTCAATGTCGGCCTCGGTTGCTGCTGGGTGATCTAGGTCCCCGCCTTTTGTGTCGGTGGTGCCGAGCGTGACACGGGTGTTCCACGGCACGATGAACAGCAGCCGCCCGTCCGGTGTCTCCGGCAGCACCACGGCGTGGTCGGTGACGGGCAGGGCTTGGCGGGAGAGGGTGAGGTGCACGCCCTTGGCCGGCGCGATGGCGATGCGCGGCGCGCCGGCCAGCGCCTCGATGCGGCCCGCAAACGCCCCCGTCGCGTTGATGGCGACGCGGGTGGGAATGATAAACTCCTCGCCCTGCTGGACATCGCGCACGCGCGCCGCGCGGATTTCCCCTGCTTTAAGGTCGAATCCGACCACCTCGGCGTAGTTAGCCAACCGAGCGCCACGCTTCGCCGCTGTCCTCAGCACGGTGAGCGTTAAGCGGGTGTCATCGGTCTGGCCGTCGTAGTAGATGAAGGCATCGCGCAGCCCTTCTGACTTGAGCGCAGGCGCCAACTCAAGAGCGCGGCGCGCCCCAAGGCGCCGATGGCGCTGGATGGCCAGCCGACCAGACATCAGGTCATAGAGCGCCAGGCCAGCGCGCAACAGCGCGCTCATCCCGACCCCGCCCGGCGGGACAATCGGGGTGCCTAACGGGCGTTTGTTCTCAGCATATAGCGGCAAGACGAAGCCCAGCGGGCGCACCAGGTGGGGCGCGTTGCGCATCAATAGTCCGCGCTCGACCAGCGCCTCTTGAACCAGCGCGAAATCAAACTGAGGGAGATAGCGAATGCCGCCGTGCACCAGCTTGGTGCTCTTGCTGCTGGTGCCGCCGGCGAAGTCGCCCTTCTCCACCAAGCCGACGCGATGGCCACGCGCGGCTGCTTCCAGGGCGATCCCCGCGCCGGTGATGCCGCCACCGATCACCAATACATCCACGCCCTCGGCGGCCATGCGCCGCAGCGCTTCCTCGCGTTCTCGATACGAAAGTCTCATCGGGTCTAACTGTAACACTCACGAACTAACCAAAGGTTGCATGGGCACGTCCGCGCGCAGGGGGCATTAGGCTGCCTGGGAGTGGCCCAATAGCAATGATGTCTAGAACCCTTCTGAGGTGCTATGCCTGGCGCGAGGCGGGCGGCCGAGGCAGCAGGCCGGCGGATGTCACTTGGCATGACGGTGAGATGCTTCGCTGCGCGCGCAGCATGCTAGGCCGGCACGGCACACGATTGCGATCATCACCTGAGGATGAGCTGCTGACCATCGCTCATCAGGGCGACCTCTGAGATTTCCTTAAGGTTCAAGGTGCGAATTGGCACGCCCAGCGCAGGCGGCAAGCCAGCGCCATCCGTCCAGACCACCCAGCGCGGGCCGGCAGCCTTGAGCGCAGCCACGTCCGCCTGCGCCCAGCCTAAAAAGACCAGCGTGCTTCGCGGCTCGTAATTTATCGCTTGCTGATCCCCCACCAAATCTATGTTCACCTCGCCATAACGGAGGCGCGTCCCGATCGTCTGCTGGCCATCCTGAGCCGGCATGCGCAGGGCTATTGTCAGAGAGACCTGACGGCCCAGCGCCAGCGTCGTGCCATCCGCTGCCGTCACCACCTGCGCGGCGTTCCTGCGAACCACCTGTCGGGCTGCCGCGAGGTCATCGGTCACTTGATCACGGCCAGGCGGCAGGACGAGCTCGCGGACGCGATAATGCGCCAGCAAGAAGCCGGCGTTCCGCCAGTGGCGTTCGCTGCGCTGGGGGACGATGAGCAGTTCCAGTTCCCCATCGCCGACCGGCATCATGCGACGCAGCGCATTGACAACATCACCGTCCCCCAAAAACACCGCCTGCGCGCCATCTGGCGAGCGAATGATCGCGCTGCTGCCGACGAAGGTCACGTGGAGGCGGCCATCCGGCCGCTGAAACCACAGGAGTACGCCAAGCCCCAGCGCAGTCAATCCCGCCACGCTGATGGAAAGCACAGCACGATGCGTCCACAACAGGTGCCTGATTGCGCGGCGGACGATAACCGGCTGGAACAGAAAGGCCGTGAACCCCAACAATATCGCGTAATACGCAGCGGCAGCCGGCAGGCTGAAGAAGGTCACCGGCAACAGGGCATACGTGAACTCAGCGAAGCCCTCGACGATGAGAATCGTGAGTGACGATAGCCATTGCGCGGGCAGGAGCGCCAGTTGGCCTACACCCCCCAGCGCCGCTGTGGCGGTTGCGATGAGCGATCCGAGCGCGCCGAGGATCATGAGCGGCGGTTGCAAGGGCACGACGAGCATGTTGGTGATCAGGGCCACCGAGGAGAAAGACTCGAAGATCAGCCACTGCACGGGCAGCGTGGTCAGGTGCGTCACAAAGGTCAGCAGAGCACTCTCCGAGACGAACAAGAAGGCC
>DAOTYZ010000040.1:0-1672 GCA_034434555.1 Candidatus Roseilinea sp. | reverse complement strand
AGCGGCCCCTCGTAGCCGATCTCGTTGAGCGCGCGGATGATCAGGTCGAAGTTGATGTTGCCGCGCCCGACGCTGCGAAAGTCCCAGTAGCGGCGCGAATCACCGAAGTTCGTGTGCCCGCCGAACACGCCGGCCTGGGTGGGCACATTGCTCCAGGCCACATCCTTCATGTGCACGTGGAAGATGCGGTCGCGGAACTTGCGGATAAACCCGACGTAATCCACGCCCTGATATCCCAGGTGCGAGGGGTCGTAGTTGAAGCCGAATTCTGGTCTGTAATTCAGCGCTTGCAGCGCGCGCTCGGCGCTCACGATGTCGAAGGCGATCTCGGTGGGGTGCACCTCCAGGGCGAACTTGACCTGGTGCTCCTTGAATACATCTAGGATCGGATTCCAGCGGTCGGCGAACTCGGCGTAGCCGGCGTCAATCATCGCCGGGCTGACCGGCGGGAAAGAATAGACATACGGCCAGATGCTGCTGCCGGTGAAGCCGTTCACCACCTGGACGCCGAAGAGTTTCGCCGCGCGCGCGGTGTTGGCCATCTCCTCGGCGGCGCGGCGGTTCACTTCCGACGGCACGCCGTTGCCCCACACACGGGCTGGCAGGATCGCCTTGTGCCGCTCGTCAATCCGGTCGCACACAGCCTGGCCGACGAGGTGGTTGCTGATCGCAAAGCACTTCATGCCGTGCTTTTCAAGGATGTCCCGCCGTCCACGCACGTAGCTGTCGTCGCTGAGCGCTTTCTCCACGTCGAAGTGGTCGCCCCAGCAGGCGATCTCCACCCCATCGTAGCCAAATGATTTGGCTTTCTCTACGATCGTCTCAAAGGGCAAGTCAGCCCATTGGCCAGTAAATAGCGTCACGGGTCTGGTCATACGTTGTCTCCTCTGGTGAAGCAGTCACGGGAAGTTTAGCTTTTGCGCGGTCAGGGCGCAATCTTTGGCGCGGATCGGATGCGCGAGGATGTGTGTGCCGTTCACTGCTGCCACGGCGGGAGCCGCTCGCCGCGAAAGTGCGCGCGCAACACCTCTAGGCCAGGGTGCTTCACCCGCTCGAGCTGTTCGATCACCGCAGCCCGGTCGTAGTCCACGCGGCGATGCTCCAACGCATAGCCCTGCGCTTCAGCGCGCAGTAAGTAGTAGCTCGCGCGCAGGTCGGGCGGCCAGGGGTTGCTGACGCTGCCCAGGTTGACCACGCGCACTGCGCCCACCCTGCGCTCCAGCGGCCAGTGTGTATGGCCGACGAAGATCAGATCAGCCCCGCAGTTGGCGACGCGCTCGGCGATCTGCGCCTCGCTCAGCGTCGGGCGAATCCCCTCGCCATCGTCGGTGCCAGGCGCAGCATGGACCAACAGCACGCGCGTCCCGTCTGGCAGGGTCAGGCGCTGCTCAAGTTCTAACCCGGCCAGCCAGTCCAGCCAGCCGGCGGCGGCCAGCGCGCCCTGTGCCCAACACAGCATCGCCAAGCGGGCAGCAATCCCAGCGGCAGACTCGGGCGCGCGCGCCATCTGCTCAGCCGCGTCCAGCGGGTTTTGCCATTCGCACAAGTAGCGATCGGTATTGCCGCGCACCAGCCGCATCTTTGGGAGCTTGTTTACCATCTCCAGGGCGGCGACCGGCGCGGGGCCGAGCGCTGCGAAGTCGCCCAGCAACCAGTATTCGTCCGCGCCGCC
>DAOTYZ010000039.1:0-2906 GCA_034434555.1 Candidatus Roseilinea sp. | reverse complement strand
CGTCTTCGTCTTGGCCGGCGACCAGGCTGAGCTTGCCCAGCAGCTCGATGCGCACGAAGCGGCGCTCCAGCGCTGGCTGCGCGCGTGTGGCCTGCCGACCAGGCTGGTGCTTGGGCTATCGCCACAAGGGAAGATCGTGCAGGGGCTGGGGTATCTCACGCCGGAGGGCGGCGCACCGTTCTTGTGTTGCGATGCGTGTGGCTACGCTGCGGCGCAACCAATCGCCAGCTTCCGCAAGCCGCCCGCGCCCGACGAGCCGGCGCAGCCCCTGGTCGAGGTGGCCACGCCCGGCGCCAACACCATCGAGGCCTTGGCCCGCTTCCTCGACGCGCCCAAGGCAAAGACGGCCAAGGCGGTCTTTCTCAGCGCGCAGATGGACGATGGCGAAGAACGGTTGATCTTTGCCGTCATCCGCGGGGATATGGACGTGAGCGAGGCCAAGCTGCGGATCGCGCTGGGCGCGCGCCATCTGCGGCCGGCCAGCGAAGCTGCCATCCGCGCCGCCGGCGCCGAGCCGGGGTATGCCTCACCCATCGGCCTGGGCGCCGACAGAGTCCTCATCGTCGCCGACGACGCGATCCCGAACTCGCCGAATCTGGTGGCCGGCGCGAATCGGCCTGGGTATCACCTGCGCAACACCAACTATGGCCGCGACTACACAGCACACCTGGTCACCGACATCGCCCTGGCGCGAGTGGGCGACACCTGTCCACGCTGCGGCGCGCCGATGCGCGCGGCGGAGGCCGTCCAGCTCCTCTGGCGGGCCTCCTTCGACCTCGAGGATGCGATGTATTCAGCGTCTGACGGCGCGGCGCGCAAGCTGGCGCTCGGCCTCATCCAGGTCAACCTGGGTCACGTCCTGGTTTGCATCGCCGATGCGCATCACGACGAACATGGGCTGCGCTGGCCGGTCGAGGTCGCGCCGTATGCCGTCCATCTGGTGAGGCTTGGGGGTGCCAACGAAGAAGCGGCGGCCAGCGCAGACGCGCTCTACGACGCGCTGTGGGCCGCGGGGGTTGAGACGCTCTATGATGACCGCGCTGAATCCCCTGGGGTGAAGTTCGCCGATGCCGACCTCATCGGGCTTCCCTTGCGCATCACCGTGGCGCCGCGCGCCCTGGCCGCCGGCGGGGTGGAGTTCAAGCGCCGCGACGAGGCGCAGAAGGCGATCGTGCCGCTGGCGGAGGCGGCAGTGCGCGCTCGCCAAGTGTTAGACGAGCTGCGCGCAGCCCAGCGCTGCGCCACAGCGCGCTAGCCTTTCACCGCTCCCACCAACAGCCCGCGCGCGATGTAGCGCTCAAGCGCGATCGCCATGGCGATCACCGGCACGATCATGATCAGCACCAGCACCGACATGTACCACCACTGCGGGCCGCGGGTGGCGTTCTGCGCCACCACGGCCAGCGGCATCGTCTGGGCGCGCGCGTTGGTCAGGAAAAGAGCGAGCAGATATTCATTCCAGCAGAAGACGAGGACGAAGAGGAAGGTCGCCACCAGGCCAGGCAACGAGAGCGGCAACACGATTTGGTTAAAGATGCGAAAGCGCGATGCACCGTCTATCTGCGCGCTTTCCTCTAACTCGTATGGGATGCTGGCGAAGTAGTCGCGCATCAGCCAGACCACGATCGGCAGGTTGGTCGCCACGTAAGTGATGATCAGCGCCACCCACGTGTCCAGCAGGCGCAGTTGTTGGAAGACGACGTAGATAGGGATGACCACCGCCACCGGCGGCAAAATGCGCTGGGAGATCAGCCAGAAGGCGATGTCGTTGTTGCTGAGCGCGCGCTTAAAGCGCCGGGCGATGGTAAAGAGGCTGAGGATAAACAGGGCGATCGCAACGGCCACGGCCAGCGGCCACGGCACCCCCAGGACGGTGAATACGACCGCCAACAGGACGCACCCCAGAAAGACCAGCACCGTGCCCACTTTTGGCCGATATTGAAAGCGGG
This sequence comes from Candidatus Roseilinea sp., assembly GCA_034434555.1. Lineage (GTDB taxonomy): Bacteria > Chloroflexota > Anaerolineae > J036 > Brachytrichaceae > JAAFGM01. Next base: position 957 of record DAOTYZ010000039.1, on the reverse strand, counting down.
TGAGGGCGTAGGCAGCCCCTGACCCCACCACCAGGGCGAGGCTGGCGCTGATCAACGACACCCCGACCGTGTTGGTGAACAGCCGGACGGTGTCATTGCCGATCTCGACCAGGACGTACTCCCAGGCATGAAGCGAGGGCTGAAAATCAACGAACGGTATGTAGAACGGGCCGTTGTTCACCGCCGCCGGCAGCTTGAACGCGGTGATGAACAGCCAATAGAGCGGGAAGAGGATGAGAAAAGCCCAGAAGCCCAGGATGAGGTACGAGACCAGCATCCTAAACGGCGAGAGTCTGAAGGGTGAGCTGCTGCGAAAGAAAGACCGCATCATGTCGTCCCCAGCCGGCTGCGCAACGCGCGCACATAAAGCGTGGCGATGAAGGTGACCAGGAAGAGCAGGATATAGGCGATGGCTGCCGATCCGCCGATGTCGAGGGCGCGCCAAATTCGGTAGGCATAGAGCGTGAGCGTCTCGGTCGCGGTGCCCGGCCCGCCATTGGTCAGGATGTTGGGCAAGTCAATAATCTTGAATGCTTCGATCATGCGAATAAGGATCAGGGTGGTGCTGACGGGCAAGATCGCCGGCAGCGTGATGTGGCGAAAGATGTCGAAGCTGCTCGCGCCGTCCACGATCGCCGCTTCCACAGGCTCGATCTCTTGCGCCTCTATGGCAGCCAGGAGCACGATGAACATGAAAGGCGTCCACTGCCAGATGTCACCGATCATCACGGCGATCCGCGCGCCCCAGGCATTGTTGGACCAGGCAAAGTCCTGCATCCCCAGCGCGATCCACAAAGGCTCCAGCGGCCCTTTGTTGGTATCGGCCAGCATGCGGAAGAGATAGCCCACGCCCACCGGCGTGATCATCATCGGCAGGAGGAAGACCACGCGGAAGAAGCGCCGACCGGGCAGCGGCTGGGCGCACAGCAGGGCCAGACCCAGACCAATAAGGTATTG
>DAOTYZ010000038.1:0-3847 GCA_034434555.1 Candidatus Roseilinea sp. | reverse complement strand
ACCGGCCTAGCGGTCTTGGTGATCCTCATCTCGGTGTTATTCGGGCCGCGCCGGCGCGCCAACAACGCTGTCAAGTTACAGCCGTACGAGAGCGGCATGCGGGCAATTGGCCAGGGCCAGCGGCGCTTCTCCGTGCGCTTCTACCTGGTGGCGGTGCTGTTCATCCTCTTCGACATCGAGGTGATCTTCTTTTACCCTTGGGCGGTGGCGTTCCGCCAACTGGGCTGGTTCGGCTTCATCCAGATGTTGATCTTCGTTGGTATCCTGCTGGTGGGCTATTTCTGGATCTGGAAGCGCGGCGCGTTGGAGTGGGAGCCGTAGACGTTTTGGAGGAGACGCAAATGGGACTGGAACAAAAGCTGGGAAATATGGGCGTCGTCACCACCTCGCTGGAGAAGGCAGTAGGGTGGGCGAGGGCGAACGCAATTTGGCCGTTGTTGTTTGGCTTGGCGTGCTGCGCCATCGAGATGATGAGCGCGCAAGCCTCGCGCTACGACCTCTCGCGGTTTGGCATGGAGCTGATGCGCGCCAGCCCCCGCCAGTCTGACCTGATGATCGTCGCTGGGCGCGTCAGCCGCAAGATGGCGCCGGTGTTGCGCAACCTTTACGACCAAATGCCCGACCCGAAGTGGGTAATCGCAATGGGCGATTGCGCCTCGTGCGGCGGGGTGTTTAACAACTACGCCATCGTCCAGGGCGTGGATGAGATCGTGCCCGTGGATGTGTATGTCGCCGGCTGCCCGCCGCGCCCAGAGACGCTGATTGACGGCATCTTGAAACTGCAAGCGAAGATCAAGCAAGAGCCGCTGACCAAGTGGCAGTGAGGCGTTATGGTTAAGCTGGTCAGTGAGCCTATTCGTCCGGTCGCCGATACACGCGATCTGCCGCAGGCGCTTCGTCAAGCCCTCAGCGACAAAATCTCTGAGGTCGTGATCTTTCGCGATGAGGTCACGCTGATCGTGCCTCGCGAGCATGTCATCGAAGTGTTGACCCACCTGCGCGACGTTCAGCAATTCAACATGCTCACCGACGAGACCTGCGTGGATTACTATCCGCGCGAGCCGCGCTTCGGCATCCTGTATCAGTTGTATTCGCTCCCGCGCAACCTGCGCCTGCGGGTGAAGGTGATGCTGAGCGAGTATGACCCCAAGATGCCGACCGCGGTGGGCGTGTATCGCAACGCCAACTGGCTAGAACGCGAGATTTACGACTTGTTCGGCATTCACTTCGAGGGACACCCCGATCTGCGCCGCATCCTGCTGCCGGCCAATTGGCAAGGTCATCCGTTGCGCAAAGAAGTGCCGGTGGCCGTCGAGGAGAACGCCTTCTCGTTCAACCGCGCGCGCATTGACGCCCAAAAGCCCTACGCAACGGAGTGATCACCGCCACAGAATACGCCCTACGAAATACGCACTACGGAATACGCACTACGGAATACGAGCACCCATGGAACAGACCCTTATCCAGGTAGAGGACGCGCCGTCCAACCAGGTTCGCCTGGAAGATGTCCAGCTCGACATCACCTTTGAGCAGCTCAAGCGCTTGGTCAGCCCACGCGCGCTGACCGGCGAGACCATGCTGCTGAACATGGGGCCGCAGCATCCCAGCACGCACGGGGTGCTGCGCTTGCTGCTGGAGCTGGACGGCGAGACCATCGTGAACTGCATCCCGGACATCGGCTATCTCCACACCGGCATCGAGAAGACGGCCGAGGGCAAGACGTACCTAAAAGCGATTCCGCTGACCGATCGCACCGACTACCTGGCGCCGATGAGCAACAACCTGGCTTTCTGCGGCGCGGTCGAGAAGCTGGTGGGCATCGAGGTGCCGCTCCGCGCCCAGTATCTGCGCGTGATCCTGATGGAGCTGACGCGCATGAACAGCCACCTGGTCTGGCTGGGCACGCACGCCCTGGACATCGGCGCGATGAGCGTGTTTCTCTATTGCATGCGCGAGCGCGAGATGATCCTCGATATTTACGAGGCCGTCAGCGGTGCGCGCATGATGAGCAGCTACATCCGGCCGGGCGGCCTGTGGCGTGACGTGCCGGCGCACTTCCTGCAGCTCGTCCAGCGCGTCCTCGACGTCTTCCCCGCCCGCCTGCTCGAATACGAGAAGCTGCTCAAGGAAAACCCGATGTGGAAGGAGCGCACCGTAGGGGTGGGGAAGATCAGCGCCGAGGACGCGATCGCCTGGGGGATGACCGGCCCCTGCCTGCGCGGCAGCGGGGTGAATTACGACGTGCGCAAGGCGCAGCCGTACTCAAGTTACGACCACTTCGAGTTCAGCGTGCCGGTGGGCAGCGCCGGCGATGTGTATGACCGTTACCTGTGCCGCATGGAGGAGTTTCACCAATCGCTCAAGATCATCCGCCAGGCGATGGCCAAGCTCCCCCCAGGGCCGGTGATGACCGACGACCGCAAGGTGGCGCCGCCGCCCAAGCACGAGATCGCCTACTCGATGGAATCGCTGATCCATCACTTCAAGCTCTGGACCGAGGGCTTCAAGGCGCCGGAGGGCGAGGTGTACTTCGCTGTCGAGAGCGGCAAGGGCGAATACGGCGTCCTGCTGAGCGGTGATGGCAGCCCCAAGCCGCGCCGCGTGCACTTCCGCGCGCCCTCGTTCCACAATCTCCAGCCGTTGGGGGAGATGAGCAAAGGCGCGCTGCTGGCCGACATCGTCGCCATCATCGGCAGCATTGACATTGTGTTAGGTGACGTGGACCGCTAATCGGGGTGTGACATGTTGAAAGAGAAGCGAGCGAACGAGATTCAGGAGATCTTGTCCAGATACCCCCCTGAGCGCAGGCGCAGCGCTGTAATGCCTCTGCTCTACCTGGCGCAAGCGGAATATGGCTATTGCAGCGACGACGCGGTGCGCGAGGTGGCTGAGATCATCGGCTGCGACCCCACCGAGGTCAAGAGCATCGTCGGTTTCTACACGATGTTCTACGAGCAGCCGGTGGGCAAATACGTGATAGATGTGTGCGACGACTTACCCTGCGCGTTGCGCGGCGCGGACAAGTTCGTGACGCACTGCGAACGCAAGCTGGGCATCCGCGCCGGCCAGACCACGCCCGACGGTAGGTTCACCCTCAACACGGTGATGTGCATCGCCGCCTGCGACCGCGCGCCGGTAGCCCAGATCAACCAGAAATACCATTACGATCTGACCACCGAGCAGTTCGACCAGCTCGTAGATGCGCTTTCTCAGGAGCGAGCCAATGGGCAGCATCTTCGTTAATGGCGTCGTTACAGGGCCAACCGGCAAGCAGGCCACCGTGCGCTTTTTGGTGGACAGCGGCGCGATCTACACGTTGCTGCCGGATGACGTGTGGCGCGCCATTGAACTTCAGCCTAAGCACCAAATGGACTTTGTGCTGGCCGATGGCACGACGATCACGCGCCCTGTCTCGGAAGCGCATATCGCCCTGGCTCAGGGAGATGGGACTAGTCCGGTGATCCTGGGCGAATCCGGCGACGAAGCCCTGCTCGGCATGGTGACGCTCGAAGTCATGGGCCTGGTCTTGAATCCGTTTAAGCGCGCCTTGCAGCCTATGCGCGCAGTGTTGGCTTGATTTGGTGATGGTCTTAATCAGTGAGGAGTGAGTGGTGATGGCAAAGTATTACGGTTCAAGGAACAAAACGATGGAGCGGCACGTGCTGCTGCGGGATATTGACGTGCCAGATATTCGCGAATACGACGTATACGTCTCCAACGGCGGCTACGAGGCGTGGAAGAAGGCGCTCACCTCGATGAAGCCGGATGAGGTGATCGCTGTGGTCAAGGACAGCGGCCTGCGCGGGCGAGGTGGTGCAGGCTTCCCAGCCGGCGTGAAGTGGGGCTT
>DAOTYZ010000037.1:0-2424 GCA_034434555.1 Candidatus Roseilinea sp. | reverse complement strand
TGGACCTGCGCCCGCTGCACGCAGGCGCGCAGCAGGCATCCTCCCACCAACCGGAGATCGCCGGGCGCATTGTTGAACTCATGTTCGGCAGAGCGCTCGCCATGCCGACCAAGCCGCCGACCCGACGAGACGAGGTGGTCTTGAGCATCGAGGGGTTGGTGCTGCGCAGCGAACGGCTGGAAATACGGGTAGATCAGCTTTCGCTCCATCGCGGCGAAGTGGTCGGCATCGCCGGCCTGGAGGGCAGCGGCCAGCAACTGTTCCTCACAGCGTGCGCCGGCCTAGAGCCGCCCGCCGCAGGCAGCATCCACATCGCCGGTCGCAACCTCACCCACCGGCCCTACGCGGACTTTCTGCGCGCCGGCGTGTGCTACGTGCCGGCTGATCGCCTGCGCGAGGGGCTGATCGCCGGCCTGACCATCCAGGAGCACGTCGCCCTGCGCGCATCTGGCCGAGGCTTCTTCATTGACCGCGCCGAGGTGCGCGCCGAGGCAGAGCGCGCGATCGCCGCGTTCAACATCCGTGGCCGGCCCGATACATACGTCGAGCGCCTCTCCGGCGGCAATCAGCAGCGCACCCAGCTCGCGCTGCTTCCTGCGCCGCTCAGCGTGTTGGTGATGGAACATCCCACCCGCGGGCTGGACATCGAATCCACGCTGTGGGTTTGGCAGCAGTTGATCGCCCGCTGCCAACAGGGCACGGCTATCCTCTTCGCCTCATCCGATCTAGACGAGATTGTGCAATACAGCGACCGCGTCATTGTGTTCAGTGGCGGTCGCGTGTCGCCCGCCATCCCCGTGGCCGAGCTTGACGTTGAGCTGCTGGGCCAGATGATCGGCGGACGGTTTTGAAAGCCGCTCATGAACAGCACGATTCCTTCCCAGACAGCGCTCCCTTGGCTTTGGCGATTGCCAGCCCTGGTTTATCGCAGCGGCGCGCTGATCATCTCGTTGCTGCTGATCGGCCTAATCGTCCTGCTTTCGGGCGCCTCGCCCGTTGAGGTGATCGGGCGCATGCTGGTCGGCGCGGTCAGCACGCCAGATCAGGTTGGCCGGGTGGTGGCGACCCTCTCCACGCTGCTGCTTTGTGCTGTCGGGCTGGTCTATACCTTCAACGCCGGTCTATACAACCTGGGCGTGGAAGGACAGGTCACGTTTGGCGCGATTGCGACTACCTTCGTCCTGCGCCTGTTGTATCCGGAGGAAGCGACGGCCAGCCTGCTGCCGCCGCCCTTGACCATCGCGCTGGGCGTCTTGGCCGGCGCGCTGGGCGGGGTGCTATGGGGGCTGTTGGCCGGCGCCTTGCACGTCTATGGGCGCATCAGCGAGATCTTCGCCGGCCTGGGCTTGAACTTCGCCGCCACCGGCGTGGCCATCTACCTGATCTTCGGCCCGTGGAAGCGGCCAGGCGTTGCCTCACTCAGCGGCACACAACCATTCGATGAATCGCTATGGCTGGGCACCTTCGGCCAGACGGAGGCCACGCCGGTCGGGCTGGGGCTGGGGCTGCTCGCCTTGCTCATCACGATCGTGGTCATGCGCAACACATACTTCGGCCTGCGCCTGCGGGCGGTGGGCAAGAATCAATATGCGGCGCACGTGCTGGGCGTCCCCGCCCGCCAGCAGTTGTTGAGTGCCTTCTTGATCTGCGGCCTGTTCGCCGGCCTGGCCGGCGCGATCCAGGTCGTCGGCGTCTTCCACCGCCTGATCCCCAATATCTCCAGCAACCTTGGTTTCCTGGGCCTGCTGGTGGTGATGTTGGTGAACTTCGATCCGCGCTGGGTCTTGCCGGTGGCCCTCTTCTTCAGCGCGCTGAACATCGGCAGCTTGCAACTGCCGCTCTCATTGGGGTTAGAGTCGTCGCTGGCCGGCGTGATTCAGGGGTTGTTGGTGCTCTTCGCGCTGATTGGTCGCGGCCTGGCCCAGCGCTACGCAGCGAGCTGATATGGATTCCGCACAACTGCTGATCATCCTGGCCACGGCAATCACGACGGCCACGCCGCTGGTCTTCGCCTGCCTGGGCGAGACGCTGACCGAGCGCGCCGGCGTGATCAATCTCTCCGCCGAAGGCACCGTGATGCTGGGGGCGATGGTGGGGTTCGTCGTTGCCAAGACCACCGAGAGTGTCTGGCTGGGCTTCCTGGGCGCGGCAGCGGTGGGAATGCTGGTGGCGCTGATCGTCGCGTATGGGGCGATCACGCTGCGCCAATCGCAAATTGCGATCGGGTTTGTGTTGGCCCTGCTGTGCAGCGATCTCTCGTCGTATCTGGGCAATCCTTACGTGCGCATCCCAGGGCCGACCGTGCCGCCGGCCTTCCCCATCCCGATCCTGGAGGCCATCCCGGTGATTGGCCCGCTGTTCTTCCGCCAGGGGGACGTGTTGGTCTATGCCAGCTACGTCCTGATCATCGGGATGTGGTTCTAC
>DAOTYZ010000036.1:0-4061 GCA_034434555.1 Candidatus Roseilinea sp. | reverse complement strand
GCCGCCCTATGCCACGCCGCTGCCTGGCTTGTACTTGTGCTCATCGTCCACGCCGCCCGGCGGCGGCGTGCATGGCATGTGCGGCTACCATGCGGCGCGGCTGGCCCTGCGGCGCATGAAGTAGAAGCCAGTCCAGTAGGGAAGTGAACAGCTGGTTGCCGGGCTGTTAACGAGCGCAAGGTTGAAGACTGCGTTGGCCTTGTTCGCCTGGCGCACAAAAGGGACACCAGCATCCTGCCCCATCTTGTCATTCTGACGTCAGCGAAACAGGGGCGGTTCGCGAACCGCCCCTGCTGCGCTGCGGCAGCCTGGCAATTGATGCATAGCATGCTCGCCAATCCCCCAAGCACTTACGGGTAATGCTAAGCCCGTAAACGGGGGGGAGTGTCTCCTCGCTTCCTGAGAGCCGCTGTTTCCCCTGGGCCAAATGATGGCCCCGCCATCATGAGCTGTTGCGGGGTCACTAATAGTTGGTGGCTGCGTGGGTTTTGGTTGGGCGGGTGTTTAGATGCTTCGCTCTGCTCAGCATGACAGATGCGCCCCTTTACCCTCGCTCAGGCCGTGCAGCCTGCGGGAGTTGGCATCGCTAGGAGGGAGAAGCTTTGCCCCTGTTGGTGAACACACCCGCGGAGACGGGCGTATTTACCGGCAGGGGCAACTGCTGGGCAATTAGTGAGAGTTCATCATGGAGGGTCGGCGACGGCACTGCCATCGCCCACCCAGGGTTCTGCCCCCAGCCGTCCGCGGAGAAGCGTGCATTTACAAGCGCGCGACCAGCTTAATGTTTCTGGCCTCCAGGCCATCGCTGCGTTGACTTTTGACGAGGTCGAACTCGAAGATGACGTCTCGATTGGGGATCGCGCCGGCCTCCACCCGGTCGAGCAATTGCGAGTCGTGGAAGTAGGCCGTCTTGTAGGGCGAATCCTTGCGACGTGTGTCGGACATCCACAGGTCGGCGTTCACGCGCTCCAGGAAGCGCATGAACCCATAGCCTTCTTTGTGGTAATAGCAGACGCCGCGCACGCGCGAGCCGACCTCGCCCCAGGCCGGCGCGCCGCGCGGTTGGCCCTTGATCGGCAACAGGTTGGGGATCAACCAGCCAGGGATGAACATGTCCACTTCCTGGCGCAGGTCGGCGGAGATGTTGGCAAAGGCCACCAGCTCCACGCGGCAGCCACGGTTCTGTAGCGCGCGCACCACCTGGACAAAGTCGCCGTCGCCGGTGAGCATCAGCACCCGGTCGAGCTTCTCCGACTGGAGCAGCATATCCACGGCCATGTCCAGGTCGGAGTTGGCCTTGGTGACCGTGTTGCCCTCGGGGTCAATGAAGCGCCTGACGTTCTTCTGGATGACCTTGTAGCCGAAGTCGCGCAAAGAAGAGTGGAAGCTCAACTGGCCTTCGGCATAGTCTTGATCCACTTGAGCGCGTTCGGCATCATAGGCCACATAAGCGTTAAGGCGGACGACTTCCCCGTTGTCATGGCATGCAAATTCACGCAGAATGTCAAATTGCATGCCATACCCGCCATTCATTGCAATATTAGCTACATCTACATATATACCAACAGAGGCTTTATAACAAGACATGAAACAGATTACATCTTATAATGGTTAATGACCGCCGGCCCATCGTTGCCGATCGGAGCGGCAGCGAGTTTCGCACTATGCCTGAGGGCGACCTGAACCGGTGGCCTCTGGCTCGGTATGAAAGACGTGATCCCAAAAGCTGGTGCTGACACCAAAGCGGGCATCGGGCGTTTTGAAGTGATGCTCCATGTGGTGGCGCTTGAGAAACTTCATCAGCGGGCCTTTGACCGGCAGGTGATGCGTGGCGTAATGGATCATGTCGTAGGCCACGTAGCCCAGCACCGTGCCGGCGAAGGTCGGCGCCACCAAAAACGGCAGCCCCAAGAGGACATCGAGCACAAGATAGAACAGGGCATAGAACAGCAGCGCGCCCGGAATGCTCACTGCTGGCGGCATTACCAGGCGCGTCTTGACGTGCGGCTGGTAATGATGCACCCCGTGAAAGAGGAAGAGCAATTGCCACTGCGTCCGGCTGCGCGGCTGGAAGTGAAAGACGAAGCGATGCACCACATACTCGATAAAGGTCCAGATCAGCGCGATGCCTGCCAGAAAGGCCACGCCATACCAGAGCGGCGAGGCGCCCGCCGGCCAGTTGAGCGCGCCAATCGTCGAGAAGACGGCCACCACCGGCAGCCAGATGATCAGCACAACCTGCGGCGTCACGTGCGTGAAGCGCTCCAGAAAATCGGACTTTAGCAGGCGAATGGGCCGTGGGTCGTGGCTGATTTCGTCGTGTGAGATGCGGTCCACGTCCACTGCCATCAGGCGATCCAGGATGTTCATTTGGCCTCTTTCTCTACAGTCGAATCCAGATAATCCAACCCTTATTTTACGCCTCTCGCTTCATGACGATCAAGGCTTGATCATCAAAGGGCGGCTCGTCGCCCGTAAAGGCATCTACCGCTGCGAGGATGGACGCGGCGATCTGGCCGGCGTTCAGCCCTTGGGCTTCGGCCAGCGCTGCTCGCAAGCGGGCAAAGCCGAAAGCCTCGCCGGAAGCGCTCATCGCGTCGGTTAACCCATCGGTGTAAAAGAGCAGGACATCGCCGGGTTGCAGCGCCAGGCAAATCTGCTCCGCGGCGACGCGCTCCAAGACGCCCAGGGCGGGGCCGGCGATGCGCACAGCGCTCACGTGGCGGTCGGCGCGACACAGAAGCGGCGCCGGATGGCCTGCGCTGGCCATCCAAATCTGGCCGCTTTGCGGATCCCAGACGGCACAGAGCACCGTCACGAACAGGTCGGCCATGGCATCGGTTCGGATCAGGGTATTGACGCGGGTCAGCACCTCGGCTGGGCCTGAGCTGTCGGTCATCGCCGCGCGAATCAGGGTGCGCGAGAAGGCCATGAACAACGCAGCCGGCACGCCCTTATCGGCCACATCCGCGATCACCAGCCCCCAACGCCCGCCGGATAGAGGGATGAAGTCGTAGAAGTCGCCGCCCACTTGTTTGGCCGCGCGCCAACGGCCGGCGACGCTCCAGCCAGCCACCGCCGGCGCGCTGCGCGGCAGAAAGCTGGCCTGAATCTCGCGCGCGAGGGCCAGCTCCTGCGCCAAGCGTTGGCGCTCCAGCGATTGCTCATATAGACGCGCGTCCTCTATCGCCACCGAGACCTGTTGGGCCAGCACTTCTAGATAGCCCGCCTCCTCTGGCCCAAAGGCGCGCGGATCGCTGGCCTGTAGGTGCAGCGCGCCAATGACCCGCTCGCCGATGCGCAGCGGCAGGACAACTTCGCTGCGGCGCTCTGGCTGGAACTGGCAAACCGCGATCGTGCAATCCTCAGCCACGCAGGCGCCGATCAGGCCATCGCCCGGCCGGACGCGCTTGCCGAGCATGACCTGCCGGCTGGCCGCGCGACATACCACGTAGCCCGGCTCATCTTTAATGAAGATGCCGACGAAGGAGTAGCCAAACGCAGCGTGGATGGCCTCGATTAAGCGCGGCAGCAGATCGGCCAGCGTGAACACCAGTGCGGTTGAGCGCGCAATCGCGCTCACCAGCTCCATCTGTTGGGCGCGCATTCGCTCCTGCCGCAGCGCGCGCGCGTTCTGAATGGCTGTGGCGGTCTGGTTGGCAAGGATGCTCAGCATGCGGGCCTGCGAATCACTGTAAGCGCCGGCGCGTTCACTCTGGACGACCAGCATGCCGATCATCGCGTCGCGCGCCATCATCGGCACGAACACCGCTGAGCGCAGTGTGCCATCGCCGTTGTGCGAGGCGCGCTGGGCGTGCAAGTCGCGCACGATCAGTGGGCGGCCGTGCGCGCGAACCCAGCACACAGCGCTATCCACAGCGCACAGGTCCCTCCTCCCATCCCGCTGCTCAGCCCCATGGCGATAGCGCAGCTTGACGACGCAATGCTCGTCCTCGAATAACCCGATCTGGAAGTCGGCGACATCGGCGATCTGGGCAGCCTGCTGATAGACCAGCCGGCATAGCTCGTCCTCATCGAGCGCAGCCGAGGCGATGGCGCGC
>DAOTYZ010000035.1:0-3311 GCA_034434555.1 Candidatus Roseilinea sp. | reverse complement strand
ATCTCGAGATTGGGCTTAAAGCGCAGGAGCGAGCTGTAGACGTTCTCTAGGATGCGGAACGAAGCGGTGGCGTTGGTGGTGTGCGGGTCAAAGCCTACAGCATCTTGATTGGTGCCGACACGCAAGACGCCGCCGGGTTTGGGCTGGCCCGGTGCAGGCGCTGTTGGTTCAGCCGGCTTTGGTGCTTCGCCCTGTCCCGCCGGCTGCACAGGCTGCGATGGCGCTTGGGGTGGTGGTGCCGCGCAGGCTGCCAGCAGTGCAAAAGTAAGCACGGTAGCGGTAAGCGCAGTTCGAGTGGTTCGTAAGGCTGACAGGCGTTTCTCGTTCATCGGTCTCTCCCTTACTTGCTCAGGCGTACTCCGCGCACCATGCGCCGGAGTACTCTCAGATTTTGTCGCAACTGCGCCGGCTGTCAAACAGGACGCTCTAGAGTGGTATGATCAAGCTATCCAGGTCACGTGGGTAATAGGTGATAACCTCGTGGCCATCCGGTGCGATGACGACTGTGTCGGAGTGGCGAAAGCCGCCCAAGTTTGCTGCGTATAAGCCTGGCTCCACTGTGAACACCATGCCTGGCTTAATCTCCGTGTCGTCGCCGATATCGAGGAACGGCCCTTCGTGATAGCGCAGCCCAATCGCATGGCCGGTGTGATGTTTCCAATAGCCCATAAGGTCGTGTTGCTCGAAATAGGCGCGCACAGCGCGATCGACATCGGCACAGCGGATGCCTGGCCTGAGCGACTGGATAGCCAACTCCTGAGCGGCCAGCATGTGATCAAACATGCGCTTCTGTTGATCGGTTGGCCGGCCGATGACCATCGTGCGCTCAAGTTCGGAGTGATAGCCCCATATCGGCGCGCCCGCGCCAGTAACCAACACATCGCCGGGCTGAAAGGTGATGTGATTGGCGAGGGCATGTGGAATCGCTGCGTTGCGCCCAATTTGGCCGCGATAGCCGGCGGACGCTCCCTCGCCATACATGCTGCGCGCAGCATAAAGCGACCCGAGCGTCTCTATCATCACGAGCGTCGCTTCCTGACTGGCCCGCAAGCTGACTTCAGTCTCGGTGAGACCGGGACGGGTGTATCGCTGGAGCAGGCGGTGTGCGAGGTTGGCCCATTTGGCGCTCTCCTTCAGGAGCGCGATCTCAGCAGGGCTTTTGATCATCATCATGTCCTCAATAAGCGCTGCAACAGGCATCACGGTCGCACCCGTTACCTCGCTCAGCGCCGGGCCACGATAACCGAAGACCCACGGATAGCCATCGTTATCCGCGCCGATCCGCTCGCCGATGCCCATATCGGCCAGCACGCCGGCGAGGACATGCATCGGATGAGGCTTGTATGGATATTCCACATAGTGCTCTATGCGCTCAAACCCTGTCTGCTGACGGGCGTGCTCCAGCTCCAGCCTGGGGACGAACATCGCGCGCTCGCCTTCGGCGTTCATGACGAATGCGATCGGTCGTTCCGTAGGGATAAAGGCAAAGCCGGTGAAGTAGTGAATGTACGCGCTGTCAAACAGGACGATGCCCTTCAGCCCACGGGAGCGGCTATGCTCCAGTAAGCGCTCTGTGCGCTGATTGAACTCTTCTCGGGTGATGCAAAGTGAGGTATGCATGAGGTTAATTATCAGATACTAACGCCGGCTCATTGTTGCGTCCTATAGTTTTCGCATGTCTCTCTCCTCACCCAACTGGCAAGCCCTGGCCGAACAGGCCGTGCGCTACCTGCGCGACCTGATCCGCCTTGACACTACCAATCCACCGGGCAATGAGATCGTCGCCGCAGAATACATCGCCGGTGTTTTGCGCGCAGCCGGCCTCGACCCGATCGTGATCGAGACCGCGCCGCGCCGCGGCAACGTGATCGCGCGCTTGACCGGTGACGGCTCCGCCCCGCCGCTGTTGCTGTATTCGCACACCGACGTCGTGCCCGCCGAGCGCGAGCATTGGACGACCGATCCGTTCGGCGCGGAAGTGAAAGATGGCTTCGTCTATGGGCGCGGGGCGCTGGATATGAAGGGCGTCGTCGCCATGCAACTGGCGGTCTTCTTGGCCATCGCCGGCCAAGACCGCCAAGTCTTGCGCCGCGACCTGATCTTCGCTGCCACGGCTGACGAGGAATCCGACACTAACCAAGGCATCGGCGTCCTGGTGGAGAAGCATCCTGACCTGCTGCGGGCCGAATACGCGCTCAGTGAGTTCGGCGGCCATAGCATGTATGTCGGTGGCCGCTGCTTCTACCCCATCCAGACTGCTGAGAAAGGGGCGCTGTGGATGCGCATGGTGGCCCATGGCCGGCCCGGCCACGCCAGCGTGCCACATGCCGAGAACGCCGTCGTCCGGCTTGCCCGCGCCGTGGATCGCCTGGCCGGCGCTCGGCTGGGCGCGCATGTGACGCCCACCGCCCGCGCCTTCATCGGCGCGCTGGCCGACGGCTTAGGCGACCGCGAAGGCGCAGCATTGCGTGCTTGGCTGGACCTAGCGGCGCTGCGCGAGGCGCCCCTGCTCGGCGACCCGACGTTGGCCGCCGAGTTGCATGCCATGACCCACAACACGGTCACCCCAACCGGCCTGCGCGCGGGCTACAAGACCAACGTCATCCCATCGTCTGCCGAGGCTGTCCTAGACTGCCGGCTGTTGCCGGGCTATGCGCCCGACGCGCTGATCGCCGACCTACGCGGCGCGCTCAGAGACTTCCCGCATCTGGATTTTGTGGTGGATAGCTTCGGCGAGGGGTTGGAGTTCCCCTTTGACACGCCGCTCTTCGCGCTCATCGCGCGCATCCTTAAGCAGCACGATCCAACCGGCATCCCGCTGCCCTATATGATGACCGGCTCGACCGACGCGAAGCACGTCGCTCGCCTCGGCGCGATCTGCTATGGCTTCTCGCCGCTGCGCTTCGCGCCGGGCGAACGCTTCTTTGACCTCGTCCACGGCCACGACGAGCGGGTAGCGATCGACTCGCTGGCTTGGGGTGCCCGCGTGCTTTATGAGGTGGTGAGCGCGTTCCTAGTGAACGTAGCTTGAGGATGACAGTTAACCTTTGCGAAGAAACAACTAGAGGCCGATCCCAGGGCTAGCTCTGGATTTCTTCACTAGCTCCCCTGCGACATACTGATGCAAGATCATGCCGATAAGCGTCTGTGGTGGGATTCCCTTGGCCTCCGCTTCGTCACAAATCGCTTTGACATCTTCTTTAGAGAGTTGAATGCCGGTTCTGGCCAGCGCTTCCATTGCGTAAAGCTGATAGTTACGCAGGTGCTCCACAAGATCGGCCACAGAGTGCCACTCATCTCGTTCGTACGAA
>DAOTYZ010000034.1:0-3114 GCA_034434555.1 Candidatus Roseilinea sp. | reverse complement strand
CGCATCCAGCGCGGCAACCACCGCCGGTGCGGTCGGGTCGCTGCGCTCCGGGCTGCCCATGCTCAAGCTCAGGTCGGCTGGGCCGACATACACGCCACTTAAGCCAGGCACGCTGACGATGGCCTCGACGTTGGCCACTGCCTCGGCGGTCTCGACCATGGCGAAGGTCAGCACGTTTGGCGCGATTGAGGACTCATAGTCGCTCCCGTAGGCAGCACGGGCGCGCGTCGGGCCATAGCTGCGGTAGCCGCGCGGCGCGTAATAGCACGCGCCGACGAAGCGCTCGCATTCCGCGCGCGTGTTCACCATCGGGCAAATGATGCCGAGCGCGCCGGCGTCGAGCATTTTCATGATGATGCCCGGCTCATTCCACGGCACGCGTGCCAGCGGCAGCGCGCCGGCAGCACCGATGGCCTGGAGCATGGGCACGGCATGCCCGTAATCCAATAGGCCATGCTGGAGGTCGAGCGTCACGCTATCCCAGCCGGCGCGCGCCATAAGCTCGGCGCTCCAACTGCTGGGGATGGCGCACCAACCATTGGCGACATACCCACCGGCTGACCACAACGCGCGCAAACGCGCCACAGAAGTAGGCATGGACCGTAGTGTAGCGCGACAAGCGCAAGGAAGTAGTGCAGGGGAGTGCTCAACTTTGGGGTGATTTGGATCACCGAGATGAGAGGCGCAGAGAGCGCAGAGGAGATGTAAAAATCTCTGCGTCCTTCGCGTCTCTGCGGTGCGTGTTTCTGGTATCGCCTTCAAGTGGCGCGCTCCCAATGCAGGGTGAGGCAGGGCCTTAGTGATCCCACAACGCCTCAGCCAACCGCGCGCAGGGGCGGTTCGCGAACCGCCCCTGCTGCGCTGGCACTCAGAATGACAGGGTAAGGCGGGGTGCTGGTGCTCCCGTGCGATCACCACTGGCCATGCCAAGCATGCCCGCCCCAAACTTCGAACTCACGCCAATAGAGGGTGGGCGACGGCAATGCCACCGCCCACCCAGGTTCTGCACCTCGCTATGAACGCACTCAACACTCCAGGCAAGCGCATGTGACTGGTAGAATGCACATACTCACTTTGTGAGTATATTGAATGCGGTCTCGTGTGTGCTCGCGCTCCACCCAGCGCTCGCCGTTCGGCGAGCCGATCGTGCTCGGCCTGCTCAGCGAAGCGCCGCTCCACGGCTACGCGCTCTTCACCCGCATTCGCGACGAGCTGGCCGGCGTATGGCGCATCAAGATGAACCGCCTCTATGCCTTGCTGGGCGAGATGGAAAGTCGCGGTTTCATCCAGAGCCGTTGCGAACAGGTCGGCAACCGACCGCTGCGCCATGTGTATCGCCTCACGCCTAAAGGCCGGCGACTGTTCCAAGCCTGGATGCGCGCGCCCAGCCAGACGATGCGCGATATGCGGCTTGAGTTCCCGCCCAAGCTGTATTTCGCCCTGCGCCGTGGCCAGCAAGCAGCCGCCGACCTGATCGCGCGTCAACAGGCTGCGTGCCGCGCCGAGCTGGAGCGCCTCACCAACCAGCGGGCGGCAGCGCATCCAAGTAGCTATCGCTGGCTGATCTGCGACTTTCGCGTGCGCCAAGTGCAAGCAGCTTTGGAATGGCTGGAGCACTGCCGCGAGCACCCCTTGATCGCGCTGGAATCCCTAAGTGGAGAAGAGAGAGGATGAAGCACAGAACCCTAACTTTCGCCCTGCTGACTGCGCTCAGTCTCACCATTACTGCCTGTGCCGCGCCACTTCCCGCTCCCCCGCCGACGCGGGCAGATACCGCGCCCGTTGCAGTCGCCAGCCCTACCCCACAAGCCGGCGTGACGGTCGTGGACGCGCTGGGGCGCGAGGTGACCCTGCCTGCCCTGCCACAGCGCATCGTGCTCACAGGTCGCGCGCTCTTCATGATCGCCGACGCCATCTACACCTTCCCGGAGGCCAGCCAACGCATCGTCGGCATGGGCCAAACTGCCCAAGGCAGCGGCAACTTCGTCAAGCTCATTGACCCGAACTACGCCGCCAAAGCGGTGTTAGAACGCGACGCCGGCGCTGAGCAGGTGGCCGCCCTACAGCCCGACCTGGTCATCCTCAAGAGCACCGCCGCCGAAGCCACGGGCAAACCAATCGAGGCGCTGGGCATCCCTGTCGTTTACGTGGACTTTGAGACGCCGGAGCAATACTTCCGCGACCTGGCCACCCTCGGCCAGGTCTTCGGCAACCCAGCGCGCGCGCAGGCCGTGGCCGATTTCTATCGGCGCAAGATCGCGCAAATCGAGCAGGCCGTGGCAGGCGCGCCGCGCCCGCGCGCCCTTCTGCTCTACTACAACGACCGAGACGGCAGCGTCGCGTTCAACGTCCCGCCGCTCAACTGGATTCAGACGACGATGGTGCAGACCGCCGGCGGCCAGCCGGTGTGGTCCGACGCCAAGCTCGGCAAAGGGTGGACGCAAGTTACGCTGGAGCAGATCGCGGCCTGGGATGCTGACTTCATTTTTGTGGTGTCTTACTTCAAGAACCCGTCCGAGGTCGTCAGCGCGCTGAAGGCAGACCCTAACTGGCAGGCGCTGCGCGCAACGCGCGAGGGCCGGCTGTTTGCCTTCCCCGCCGACCTCTATAGCTGGGACCAACCGGATACGCGCTGGATCCTGGGGCTGACCTGGTTGGCAGGCCGGCTGCACCCAGAGCGCTTCCCAGGGCTGGACATGGAGGCGGAGGCAAAGGCGTTTTACCGCGAGCTTTACGGCCTGGACGAGGCCTTCTTCACGACCCAGATCCGGCCCACCTTCCAAGGTGACCTGCCTTGAGCGACGCCGCGCTGCGGGCTGCGCTGGCGCAGGACGCGCGACGGGCGCGCCTGCTCTGGGCGCTCCTCGCCGGCCTGATCGCCCTCTTCGCCCTCTCGATTCTGATCGGCCGCTATCCCCAACCCGGCGTGTTGCCCTGGTGGCGGCTGGCCGAGGATGAGCTGGCTGCCCGGCTGGTGTTCAACCTGCGCATCCCACGTCTGTTGGCCGCGCTGCTCCTAGGTATGACGCTCTCGGCAGCGGGCTTGGTCCTCCAGTCGCTGTTCGGCAACCCGCTGGTCGAACCCGGCTTCCTGGGCGTTTCGCAAGGGGCAGC
>DAOTYZ010000033.1:0-27423 GCA_034434555.1 Candidatus Roseilinea sp. | reverse complement strand
CGCAGGCGGGTAATCGTAGAGACAATCGTTGACCAGTTGAAGAACATCTCGCAGATTGAGCACTCGCGCCATCGCAGCCCTGTCAACTTTGTGGTCAACGTATTGTGCGGGCTGATCGCATATTGCCACCGGCCGAGGAAGCCGTCGCTCAATCTAGCTGCCTTGGCCGGTTAATCCGAACTCACGTTAAAGTATCTTCAGGCGGCAATAGAGACGAATTCGCTGTCATCGGCCTGGGCCGGTTTGGCTCCAGTTTGGCCCGCACGCTGGTCAGCCGGGGCGCATCAGTGCTCGGCATTGACCGTTCTCCGGAGCCAGTTCAAGAGCTGGCTGATGAGCTGACGCAGACGGTGGTGTTGGACGCCACCAACGAGACCGCCCTGCGCGAGGTGGACATCACCGCCTTCGACACAGTCATCGTCGCCATCGGTTCAAACTTCGAGGCAAACCTGTTGACGACGGTGGCCTTGCGTGAGTTGGGGGTGCACAACATCATCTGCAAGGCGCTGAATCTCCGTCAGCGCGACATCCTGTTGAAGGTCGGCGCAAATCGCGTCGTGCTGCCGGAATACGAGGCCGGCTACCGCCTGGCGCTCGAACTCACCATCCCCGGCATGCTTGGGCAAATTGATTTAGGCCCAGGCTACACGATCAGCGAGATCAAAACACCCCTCCGGATCGCCAATCAGCCGCTGAACTGCTCCGACTTTGCCAAGCGCAACCTGAACGTGCTGGCCGTGAAGCGCGGCGATCACCTGATCGTCTCCCCAGCACAGGACTTTGTCCCCCACAGCGAAGATGTGCTGGTTGTGCTTGGCAAGCTGGCCGACGTTGAGCGCTGCGCAGAGGACTAGATGGTCCGCTCCCAGCGCAATGCCTTTCACTTTGCGCCCTCCTTGCGTTTGGTGTTGGGCCTGGCGTTGCTGACCTTGGTCGGCTCGCTGGCCCTTAGCTTGCCAGGTGTTGCGGCACGGCCGCTGCAATTCAATGAAGCCCTGTTTACTGCCGTCTCCGCGCTTTCCGTGACAGGCCTCACCGTTATCGCGCCGAGCCGCGACCTCACCCCGCTTGGCCAGCTTGTGCTGATGTTGCTCATCCAGATCGGCGGCGTGGGATTCATGGTCTTGGCCCTGGTGGTCTATCGGCTAATCGGGCGAGAGATGCTGTTGGAGGAGCGCTTGGCGCTGCGCGACTCGCTGGGTCTGATAAGCCTGACGGAGATCATCACGCTCACGCGCCGCATCCTGCAGGTCGTGATTGCTGTCGAGCTGATCGGTGCGTTGCTCTTTTGGTTGCACTGGCGAGCCGCTTTGCCGCTGAGCGAGGGCGAGGTGATCCGCTATGCGCTCTTCCACGCGGTCTCGGCGTTCTGCAACGCCGGCTTCGACTTGTTCAACGGTCATCCGAACTTCCCGGAGGGCTTGCCCAAAGACGGCGTGACCTTGCTCATCTTCGCGGTTTTGATCGTGCTCGGCGGGTTGGGCATTCCCGTGATCGCCGATTTGCTCTCCTGGCCTCGCTCGCGGTCGCTTTCGCTGCATACTCGCCTGACGCTGTTGATCGTGGGGTGGCTAAACCTGAGTGGCGCGTTGGCGATCCTGGTCGCCGAGACGTTGGCGCAGGGCGCGCTGCGCGAGTTGTCGTTGCTTGAGCGCGCCGCGGTGTCGTTGTTTCAGGTCATATCGGCGCGCACAGCCGGCTTCTCCGCCGTCCCTGCGCTTGATTCGCTCTCCCCTGGCGCGCACCTGGCGTTGATCAGCCTGATGTTCATCGGCTCGGCGCCGGCTTCGATGGGCGGCGGCATCACCACCGGCACCTTCGTCGCCATGTTGATCTCCATGTGGAGCTACGTGCGAGGATTCCCCAGCGCGCGCGTGTTGGGCCGAACCATCGGTCAAGAGAGCACGCGGCGCGCTGCCGCCGTGCTGACCGTCTCGCTCGTCGTCGTGATCACCGCGGCTTACCTTGTCATCCTTGCCACGCCCGCTATCGGCTTTCTGGAAGCGATCTTCGAGGTCGTCTCGGCTTTCGCCACCTGTGGGCTTTCGCTGGGGACGACGGGCAAGCTCAGCGTGGCCGGCCAGGTCGTGATCATGCTAATGATGTTCTGGGGACGGCTGGGCGCGCTCACCATCGTGGCAGCGCTGGCAACGCCTCGCCATAAGACCTTAATCACCTATCCAGAGACCACCATCCTGATCGGGTGAGCGGGCGCTTTCTCGGGCGCGTTTGCCAGTTGGTTATCCCATCGCTGCCGCTGCTCACTTTTCCCATGGCGGGGGGATGTCTCGAGAGAAGAGGGCGGGCGACGGTACTGCCGTTGCTCACCCGAACTCCGCCCTTAGCTGTGCATGCCCCCATGTTCTTCGCATCGGCGCTAAAATCTCGGCATGGCGCAAGCACCGGAGGCCACTCGCCCGCTGCGCATCCTGATCGCCAAGCCCGGCTTGGATGGGCATGACCGCGGTGCGAAGGTGATCGCCCGCGCCTTGCGCGACGCCGGTATGGAGGTGATCTACACCGGCCTGCGCCAAACGCCGGAGATGATCGCTGCGGCGGCAGTGCAGGAGGACGTGGATGCGGTTGGTCTGAGCATCCTCAGCGGCGCGCACAACACGCTCCTGCCGCGCGTGGTGGCCTTGTTGCGCGAATACGGCCTTGGCGATGTGCCCGTCTTCGCCGGCGGCATCATCCCCGAAGAGGACATCCCCGGCCTGAAAGCTGCCGGGATCGCCGCTGTGTTCGGCCCCGGCGCCCCGCTCAGCGAGATCGTGCAGTTCATCCGCGACCACACGCCGCCTCGTCACCGATAGCGCATGTCATCCTCAACGTCGCTTGAGCCTTCACCGATGGCGGCCAAGCGTGACTTAGCCCGCCTGATCACCGGCATCGAGAACGGCGAGCCGGCGGCGCTGCGTGCGCTGCGCGCCCGGTATGCCCTGACGGGGCACGCTCACGTCGTCGGCGTCACCGGCGCGCCGGGCAGCGGCAAGAGCACCCTGATCGCTGCGCTGACCAGGCATGCGCGCAGGCGCGGTCGGACGGTGGCCATCATCTCGGTGGACCCCAGCAGCCCCTTCAGCGGCGGTGCGCTCTTGGGCGATCGCATTCGCATGCGCGACCTGTTCGAGGATGCAGGGGTGTTCATCCGCAGCATGGCCAACCGCGGCGCGCCCGGCGGCATCGCCCGCGCCACGGCCGATGTCGTGAGCGCGATTGATGCCGCCGGCTATGAGCTGATCTTCGTCGAAACGGTCGGGGCAGGGCAATCCGAGGTGGAGATCGCCCGTCTCGCCGATACCGTCGTCGTGGTCGAGGCGCCAGGCATGGGGGACGATGTCCAAGCCATCAAAGCCGGCATCCTTGAAATCGCCGACATCTTGGTGGTCAACAAGGCCGACCGCGAGGGGGCAGAGCGGACGCTCAGCGCGCTGCAGGCTGCCCTGGAGATCGGTGCGCCGCTTGCCGCCGGTCACCATGGGCCGGCAGCGCCTACATCCGTCGCCGTGGCGACAACGACGGCCGAGCGTTGGCAGGTGCCGGTGCTGAAGACCGTTGCCACGGAGGACGTGGGGGTTGCTGACCTGTTGGACGCGATCGAGCGCCATCGCCATTTCTTGGGTGACGGTCGCGCGCGCGCTGCGCAGCGCATGGAGCAGGAAGTGCTTCGGCGGCTGCGCGACCTGCTATGGCAGCAAGTGGCGCAGCGCGTCCCGGCGGCTCGCCTCCGCGCCCTGGCCGAGGCGTGCGCCAGCCGTCAGTTACACCCCGACGAGGCCGCCGCGATGCTGCTGCGAGAGGCGTTCTCGCCGGCCTCTGCCGATTCACAGCCCTGATCGCAACGATGCTCAGGCTATCCCTCGTGCGCCATGGTCAGACCGCGTTTAATGCCCAGGGCCGCGTCCAGGGTTGGCTGGATGTGCCGCTGGACGAGACGGGCCGCGCGCAGGCCGAGAAGCTGGCGCAGCACTTCCGCGGCCAGGGCGTCCAGGTCATCTACACCAGCCCGCTGGTGCGGGCGGCCCACACCGCGCGCGTGATTGCCGAGGCGTGCGGCTGCCAGGTGATCGCCGACGAACGGCTGCGTGAATATCACATGGGGGACTGGTCGGGCTTGACCCGCGAAGAGATCCTCGCGCTTCCCTCAACGACTTGCGAAACAGCGGACGCCGAGCTTCAAATCCCAAACGGCGAGCGCGCGGATCAGGTGCATGCGCGGGTGTCGGCTTGGCTGCGCGATGTGCTCACCCGGCATGAAGGCCAGACCGTCCTCGCCGTCTCCCATGGTGGCACGCTCGGTGCCCTCTTGGCGACCATGCTGGGGCTGCCGGTCGCCCGCCGGCAGCCGTTCAGCTTCGCCAACGCTTCGGTGACCGAGGTGCATTACGACGGCCGGCGTTGGCACCTGCGCATGTTGAACAGCCAGTGCCATTTGTGCTAGTGCGCGTCGCTCACGCGGCGTGGGCAGGGGTCGGCCCCGGCTTATGGTTGAGGGAGGTGCGCAGCCCATCGGCCAAGCGGTGCAAAGCCTGTTGCGCGCTGTGCAGCCGCGACTTCTGGGCGTATTGCCTGGCGTAGTCGGCCGTGGCCTGTTCTGGCGAAACGTCTCGGCCGTATTGTTCCTTTAGGAAATGCCAGTGATCCATGATCCACAGATACAGGTCGGCTTCGGTGCGGCCGGGGAAGTCGGAGAGCGCGCTTGTCTTGCGAATTGCCTCCACGATGGGCATGTAGAGATTGTCGTACCAGTCGGCGACCGCCTCGTCCTCGCTCACCTCGCGCCGACGCTCCAGGCCCATAAAGTAGCGATGCACCGCGATATGCTCAAGCAGGCGTGCGTAGCCGCCGCCGATTGAGAAGCGGATGTTCTGATCTGGCCGCAGCAGATGCAGGCGCGTGCGCTCCAGGAAGTCGGCGTATTCGCCCAGCAGCGTCAGCGACTCGGCGTCAATGTCATCCGCCGTCACCGGCACGGGCGTAGTTGCCTCTTGAACCTCCGCGTCAATGAATTTGATCCCGTGCTCGCGCGCCACCGAGACGCGATGGTTGCCGTCGAGGACGAAGTAAGCGTCTCCGACTTTGTACAGCGAGATGGGCGGCAGGTTAATGTCCTCGTAGAAGGCGCGATTGATCTTGCGCCAGCGATTGCTCACGCCGTCGTTGGTGGGTAGAAATGCGTCATCGAAGTCCTTATAGCGCCCGACGCTGCCCTTGATCTTCTCAATCGGCACGGTCTGGATGCCGCGCCGGATCAGCCCGCGCAACTTCAGTTTGTCGCGCACCTCCTCCCAGGGCAGCAGATCAGTCCTATGGCCAGAGAGCACGCCCCAGGCGCGCCGCAACAGGCACTTGGAGCGCGCCCGCCGAAAGTCCAGGTTATCTTGCATGGTCAGCGCTACGCTCATCGCTCGTAGACATAGTAGCGATCTGCGCGCGCTTGTATCTGACCGAACTTGTCCGCCGACTTGACAGCCGCTTGACAGATGTTTCTTAATGCCTGCTTTAGCTTTTCTTAATGTTCTGTATTTACTATGTGATCGAAGCACACCAGACTTCCTCGCAGACTACACCCAAACAAGTGGCAGCACGCCACAGCCTCGGGGAGTGGTTGGTTTTTTTAGGGGGTCGGAATGAGCGCGCGATCTGCGCGCTGATTCCGAAAGTAAAAGGAGGTAAAGGATGAATCCGGAGACCATCGCTCTGGTGGTTATCATCATCGCACTCCTGGCTTACATCACCGGCTACTCCAAAGGCGTCCAAGACAGTCGGCGGTGGTAGGGCGCGAAAGCAGACGCCCTGCCACAAGCTGGGGCAGGGCGTCTGGTAGAGCGTTTTGTGCGCGGCGCCGGCCTATGAGCAGCCCGTCGTTGCCCCGCAGGTCTCGCACTTCAGGCAGGTGCCATTGCGCACCAGCGTCCAAGCGCCGCACTCTGGGCACGGGTCGCCCTCGTAGCCGCGCATGCGGGCACGCCTGGCCAGTTCGGCGCGCTCTTGCGCGCTTGTCAGCATCGTGATCGCGCCCCCGGACTGCCCGGTCGCTCGTCCGTTCGCGGGTCGGTGTGCGGGGCTTGCCTGCGCCCCATTCGTCGCATGCTCGTCGGCATGCGCTTCCTCGGAGAAGGCGCGACTGGGCAGCCGAAGTTGGGTGGGTGGGATCTGCCGCTCGCTGATCACCTCTTCGCTGTGATATTCCGGCTCCGGCACTTCGCTTGAGCCGCCGCTATGGGCCAAGTCCTGTCGCCCCAAGTAGGTGATGGCCAGCTCGCGGAAGATGTAGTCAATCACGCTGGTCGCCATCTTGATATGGTCGTTGCCGACGACGACGCCGGACGGCTCGAACTTGGTGAAGATGAACTGATCAACGAACTCGTCCAACGGTACGCCATATTGGAGGCCGAGCGAGACAGCGATGGCGAAGCAGTTGAGCAAGCTGCGGAAGGCTGCGCCCTCTTTGTGCATGTCAATGAAGATCTCGCCCAGCGTGCCGTCCTCGTATTCGCCGGTGCGCAGGAAGATGCTCTGGCCGCCGATCTTGGCCTTTTGGGTGTAGCCATTGCGGCGGTTGGGCAAGCGACGCTGCTTGGCCAGGTAGCGCACCACGACCTTCTCCACTACCTGTTGCTGTTGCGGCGGCGCCGGCAATTCCTGGCTGATCTCACCCACGAGCGCCGTGAGCGCCTCTTCATCCTCGCTGAGCGTGCTCAGCGGCTGGCTGAGCTTCGAGCCATCGCGATAGAGGGCATTGGCCTTCAGGCCCATCTTCCACGACAGCATATATGCGTTCGACACATCGGTAATCGTGGCGTCGTTGGGTAGGTTGATCGTCTTGCTGATCGCCCCGCTGAGGAAGGGCTGGGCGGCGGCCATCATCATGATGTGTCCCTCGGGCTTGATAAAGCGCTTGCCGTACCTGCCGCAGCGATTGGCGCAGTCGAACACGGGTAGGTGTTCTGGCTTCAGGTGCGGCGCGCCCTCTACGGTCATTGTGCCGCACACGTAATCGTTCGCTGCGCTGATCTCGGCTTTGGTGAAGCCCAGCGCCTCCAGCATGTTGAACTTCGGGTCGTTGAGCTGATCGTCGGTGAAGCCGAGCGTGCCTTTGCAAAAGTCCTCGCCCAGCGTCCATTTATTGAAGGCGAACTGCACCTCAAAGGCAGAGGCCAGCGCGCTCTCTACCTTGGCCAGCGCCTGGTCGGTAAAGCCGCGCGCCTTCAAGGTCTCGTGGTTAATGTAAGGGCAGCCGACCAGCGTGCCATGACCGACGGCGTATTTAACGATATCGTTGATCTGGGCTTCGCTGTAGCCCAGCCGGCGGAGCGCCGGCGGCACGCTCTGGTTGACGATCTTGAAGTAGCCGCCGCCGGCCAGCTTCTTGAACTTGACCAAAGCGAAGTCTGGTTCGATGCCGGTGGTGTCGCAATCCATCAGCAGCCCGATCGTGCCGGTGGGCGCGATCACCGTCGCCTGCGCGTTGCGAAAGCCGTAGCGCTCGCCCAGCTCAAGCATGCGATCCGCATCTTCGCGGGCCGCTTTGAGCAGGGCCGGCGGACAGTATTGTGGGTCAATGCCCATCGGCGGCATGGATAGCCCCTCGTATTCTGCGGCGGGCGCGTTATATGCCGCGCGGCGGTGGTTGCGGATCACGCGCAGCATGTGTTCCTTATTGCGCTCGTAGCCGGGGAAGGGACCGAGTTCCTTGGCCATCTCGGCGCTGGTCGCGTATGCGGTGCAGTGCAAGATAGCCGTCAGCGCCCCACAGATCGCGCGTCCCTCAGGTGAATCGTAGGGGATGCCCTGGAGCATCAGCAGCGTGCCCAGGTTGGCATAGCCCAAGCCCAGGGTGCGAAAGGCATAGCTCAGTTCGGCCACCTGCCGGCTGGGAAATTGGGCCATCAGCACGCTGATCTCTAAGACGATCGTCCACAGCCGCGCGGCGTGTCGGTAGGCTTCGATGTCGAACTGGCCGCTCTCCACGTCGTAGAACGACGCTAGGTTCAGCGAAGCCAGGTTGCACGCCGTGTCGTCGAGGAACATGTACTCGGAACAATTGTGCACGCCGATGCCGTTGGCGACGAAGTGCTGCGCGATCGGCTCGCTGAGATCGAAGACAGGCTCCACGCCGACGTATGTCAGCGACGCGACCGGATCGACCAGCGGCTCGTCCTGGTTGCCGGCGGCGCGGTTGCGCTCGGCCAGCATGGCCGCCTTCGGGCTTTGCGCCAAGAAGCCGATCGCCTCCTCGAACCGGGCATGAGCCCCTGGGCTGATGCGCAGACAATGCACGGGCCGTGCGTCCAGCTTGCCGTTTGCCGCCTCCGCCTGTTCGATGATCTGTGCCTTGATGCCGAAGTTGAGCAGGAGCAACTGCACCTGCTCCAGCAACTCCGGCGATGCTGCCCTCAGCGTGACGCAGGGGTGTGTCTCGTCGGCATAGTGTGCGAACGTCCCGCCGGCGGTGAATAGCCCCCTCAGCAGCGCTGCCTGCTCATGTTGATCGAGCTGGAAGATCTCATCGGTGAAGATCAGGGCTTCGTCCTCTATGTCCTCGAGCACCCTCAGGTCGCCGATAGAGGCTGTGACGGTGGCGATTGCGTCATCTATATGCGCCTCTGGAAGCCGAGTGTGGTGCTGCCCCTGCGCGCTGGCCAGCGCGACCTCGCTGTGTCCAGCTGCCTGCGGGACGTGCCATCCAGCCTGGGGGGTTGCTGCGCCTTCCAACGCCGCGCATCGCTTCCCCACGGCCAGCCCAATCCACTGGGCGATCTCGACCGAGCCGGTCGTCTTTTGGCCGAACGGCGCGCCGACCAGGCGAACCAGGTCGCCTTTGCGCAGGTCATAGGCGCGCACGTCACCGCGATTCTCGGTGAACACCAGATGGTCGCCGGTCAGCTTCACGCGGTATCCGCACTGGGTGCGCAGTGCATACACCGGCTCTGTCCCCGTGCGGAAGATTGCCTCGGCCCGGTAGAGCTGGCCGTCAATGCCCTTGATGTTGCGCCGCTGGCCGATCAGCGCGCCGATGCGCTCCAGACCCCGGTCGGTGGCGATCAGCGTGTCGCCTGTCACACACGGGTTGCTGGCGCGGATTTCGCCGTCCACCGGACAGGTGTGCCATTCGTTGATCGTGGTGTGGAACTGCAGGCCGGGGTCGGCGCAGTGCCAGGCGGCCTCGCAGATCTTGTCCCATATCTGCCGCGCGCGCACGGTGCGGTGGGGCTTGGGCGGGCGGCCTTCCTTTTTGGCTTTCTCCAGCTCGGTGCGCCAGAACAGCGCCCATTCTTTATCCTCGACCACCGCCTGCATGAACGCGTTGGTGACGCGCACGCTGTTGTTGCTGTTCTGACCGCTGACGGTAGCATAGGCTTCGCTGTTCCAGTCGGTGTCATATTCGGGGAAGTGAATGCTGGTGTAGCCTTGTTTGGCAAACTGGATGACGCGCTCGATGTAATTCGGCGAGATCATCGCTTGGCGCGCCTCGGCGATCGCCTTGGCCAGCTTGGTGTTTTGCTTGCGGTCGAAGCGGGTGGCCGGATCGGGCCATTCGTGGCAGGCCCGCATGATGGCGTTGAGATGCCTGTTGTTGAGCTTGCTGCCGGTGACCAGGGCGGCCACTTTTTGTTCTTCGATCACCTTCCATTCGATGAATTCCTCGATGTCGGGATGGTCCACGTCCACGATGACCATCTTGGCGGCGCGGCGGGTTGTGCCGCCGCTCTTGATCGCGCCGGCGGCGCGGTCGCCGATCTTGAGGAAGCTCATCATGCCGGAGGACTTGCCGCCGCCGCTGAGCGGCTCGTTCTCGGCCCGCAGCTTGGAGAAGTTGCTGCCGGTGCCGCTGCCGTACTTGAAGATGCGCGCCTCGCGCACCCAGAGGTCCATGATGCCGCCCTCGTTCACCAGGTCGTCTTCGATGGATTGGATAAAGCAGTTATGAACAACAACGTTGTTGGTAAGGAAGGTGTGGCTCTCTGTCTCGATATCGTAAACATCCTCGTCGCCCACGTATTCGATAGATTCGATGATCTCCTCTCGTGTGGATGCGACTGAACGGCCATCGAGCCTTAATGCTTCGGCCAACTTGGCCTGCTTGTCTGCGGAGACAAAACCTATCATCTCCGCAAACTTGGCTTTCTCGCTCTTCCATGCAATGACAACCTGGTAGTAGGTTTGACGGTTGTCACGTGGGTCTTTACACGGCACAATGCGGTTATAGATGCCTAGGTTGTTCAGTAAGTGCGACACGCCCACGGCCAGCTTGGGCGAGATCGTGCCAAAGACCATGTCGCTGGTCTGGCGGTCTTTACGGATTTGAACACAACCATCTGCTAGAAAGAGTGAGCGTAAGTAAGCCACCACAACACTGTGCCCGCCGTTGAGCACCCTCTGCGGCACCTCCATCTCCAGATGGCGGTTCAACAGTTCATAGCGAGTGACGAAGTCACGAGCTTGTTCACCATAGATACGTATGCGACGAATATCCAGTGATGAGTCCCGTGCATCTACGTGCCGGACGTGGTAATGCGCGCTCGGGAAGACCTGGGTAATGAGATGATCGACATATGTGCGTTCATTGTCATTGATCGTCATCGCTTCCAGTGTGAGACTGGTGTTTGTACCGGTTTCGTATTGACCGACGAAACCATCAGCTTGTAACCAACCAGCGAGCGCTGCCTCGTCCTCTGCCCGATCTTCAGATTCTGTTTCAGTTTCAATTGACGTATCTGTGCGCTGGATGAGCCGCATGCCTGGCTTTAAGTGCCGCACTTCGCGCCAGATGCGTCGGCCCTTGTGCGTATCACACGCCAGCACAAGGTGATCGGCTGTTGCTTCGATGAAATTGCCGTTGGCAAGTGTAATCTTGTAAACTGGCTTAACACCGTTGTATTTGACGGCTACTACCCGTGTTACGCCAGTTGCGTCATACACCTGCAGGCCGATCATGCGCCGCTCAACGATTGTGCCGATCTGGATGGGACCGGCCGGCGTTGACACAAGCGCGCGATATGGCAGACATGCGTGGGGTTGCGGATGCGTGTAGGCGTCCTCGGACGGCTTGACCTTGCCTGTGGCTGGGTCCACGTAGTAGTGTCCCTGCGCTGGCCCGGTGATGCCGTAGGCCCAGTTCAACCCCGTGTTGAACCACTGCGGGCTGTTGGGGGCGGCCATCTGTTTGGCCAGCATGTAGCACAGCTCGTCGTAGAACGCCCGTGCGTCCTCTTCGCTGTCGAAGTAGCCATACTTCCATCCCCAATACGTCCAGCAGCCGGCCAGGCGATGAAAGACTTGTTGGCTGTGGCGCTCGCTGTGGTTGGCGTCGGCGCCAGGTGCCGGGATGCTGCGCTGTAACCACGCCGGCACGCCGCGCTCTTTGACGCGCACGGTGGCGCTGGGCACGCCGGCCTTGCGGAAGTACTTTTGCGCTAAGATGTCGGTGGCCACCTGCGAGAAGTTCTCCGGCACCTCGATGTCGTGCATCTCGAACACGGTTGAGCCATCGGGATTGCGAATGACCGAGCCACGTTTCACAAAGCGGATATTGGCGAAAGGGCTTTCACCGGCTTTGGTAAATCTTCGTGTTATCTTCATAGTTTATTAGCTCCTTCTAATGCTGCAGCGATGTTTTAACGCTCGCTCAGCAAGCGCTCGATTTCGCGCTTCACACTCTCCAAGTCTTTCAAGTTGAGATAGACAATGGCGTAGCGAATATAAGCTACTTCATCCAGCTCGCGCAGGCCCTGAAGCACCAAGTCGCCGATCTCGCGCGCAGCGACCTCGCTCTTGTTCATCGCCAGCACGCGCGATTCGACCTGGCTGGCCAGGCGCTCGATGTCCTCGGCAGCGACGGGCCGCTTGGCGCATGCAATCCGGATGCCCTCCAGGATCTTGTCTCGATTAAACGACTCTCGCCGGCCGCTGCGCTTGACCACCAGCGGCGTGGCATCCACCACGCGCTCGATGGTGTTAAAGCGTCGCCCACACGCTCGGCAGGCCCGCCGCCGGCGGATGTTGCCGCTCGAATCGCGCACAGTGTCAACCACGTAGGTATCGTGCGAGCCGCACGCCGGGCACTTCATCGCTTGGACGGTCAACCCATATCTGGTGTAGAACCTGTGTTCGAGACCAGATGTGGCCTGGAAGGGCCGGAGATTGTAAGTTTGAACGGCCATCAAGTCAATGGCTCAGTGAAAGATTTAAGAAAAGACGTAACTTATCGGCCCAGACACCAGCGGCAGCCTGGCGTGTTTCCTGCTGCCGCTGGCGTCCGCAACTGCGTTCGCTAACGGCGCCGCAAGAAAGAAGGAAGCTCCAGATTGTTGTGATCGATCGACACCGGTCGCGCCTGTTCCGCCGTCTCGCCCTCAGCGGCCAGTGGCTTCGTCGCGGTGGTGCGTATAACCGCGCTGCTGACGCGCGAGGCGCGGCGCGACAAGCCGCCTGAATGGTCAAAGCCGGTGGCTATCACCGTGATGCGAATCTGATCCTTCATGTTCTCATCTATCACCGCGCCGAAGATCACGTTGCAGTCCGGATGGGCGGCTGCCTTGATGATCATCGCTGCCTCGTTCACCTCGAACATGCTGAGGTCAGAGCCGCCGGTAATGTTGAAGAGGATCCCGCGCGCGCCGTCAATCGTGACGTCCAGCAGGTTCGAGGTGATCGCCTGTTCGGCGGCCATCCGCGCGCGGCTCTCCCCGCTGGCAACGCCCACTGCCATCAGAGCGGCCCCGCCCTCCGACATGATGGTGCGCACGTCGGCGAAGTCCAAGTTGATCAATCCGGGCACGGTGATCACCTCGCTGATGCCCTGAATGCCCTGGCGCAGGACGTCATCGGCCGTGCGGAGCGCTTGAGGCAAGGTCGCTTTCTGGCCAACGATCTCCAGCAGCCGGTCGTTGGGGATCACGATCAGCGTGTCCACGTGTTCCTTCAGCCGCTCGATGGCGGCCTCTGCGGTGCGCATGCGCGGCGTGCCCTCGAACGAGAAGGGGCGGGTGACCACCCCGATCGTCAGCGCGCCGAGCTCGCGCGCGATCCGCGCGATCACGGGTGCGGCGCCGCTGCCCGTGCCGCCGCCCATGCCGGCGGTGATGAACACCATGTCCGCGCCCTTGAGCACCTCATATAGCTCGTCGGCCGATTCCTCGGCGGCTTTCTCGCCGATCTCGGCATTGCCGCCTGCGCCCAGGCCGCGGGTGATCTTCTCGCCAATCCGGATGCGGACGGGCGCTTTGCTCAGCATCAGGGCCTGCTGGTCGGTGTTGACGGCGATGAAGTCCACGCCGGCCAGGCCTTCGTCAATCATCCGATTGACGGCGTTTTGTCCGCCGCCACCCACACCAACGACCTTGATTTGCGCTGGCGATTCAGCTTGAATTCCTCTTTGTGATCCTCCGGTTTGATTGTTCATCTTTTTGCTCCTCTCTAGGCATAGATTACCCCCTCACTTATTCCACTGTCGGACCACAGATTGTAAGCCGCTTATCCACAGTGTCAAGTGAGTTGTCCACAAAGTATCCACATACGCGCCGCCTCATTTGCGCTTTAGGTAGGCAACAGGTTCTTCAACCATCTTGAGAACGTCAGGCGCGGGCTGGGTCGGCGGCGCTTGGCCGGCCTAGTCATCGCCCCTTGCGCTCCCCAGTGCAACATCCCGACGGCAGTGGCGTAGGCTGGCGAGCGGATGGCGTCCACCAAGCCGTAGAGTTGGACGGGGCGCGCCAGGCGCGCCGAACGTCGCGTCGTCCGGCGCGCGGAGTCTTTGAGGCCCGGCAGCAGCGAGCCGCCGCCCGTGATCACCAACCCAGCCGGCAGGAGGCCGTCGTATCCGCTGCGGTGAATCTCTTGCTCAATTAGGCTGAACAGCTCGTCGGCGCGCGCGCGCAGGATCTCGGCTGCCTCGCGGCGATAGACGCGCACCAACGGCTCGTCGCCGAAACCGGCGATATTACATAGTTGATCGGCGGGGATTTCGTCGGGGTTGACGTGGCCGTGATGCACCTTCAGATATTCGGCGGCATCGGGGGGCAGGCACAACACCTGGGCCAGGTCATTGGTGAAGTGCCATCCGCCGACCTCGATGACCTTGGTGTGCCAGACCGCCCCCTCGATGAACAGCGCCAGGCCGGTCACGCCGCCGCCGATATCCACCAGCGCGACGCCCATCTCGCGCTCGTTGGGGGTCAGCACAGCTTCCGCCGAGGCCAGTGAAGCCAACACGAACTCGCCTACTTCCACCCCGGCGAGGTGCGCGCACTTGAGCAAGTTCTGGACGCTGGTGGTCGCGCAGGTGACGATGTGCGCTTGCACCTCCAACCGATAGCCCAACATGCCGATCGGGTTGCGCACGCTGTCTTGGTCGTCCACCCGAAAGCGCCGCGGGATGACGTGCACAATCTCGCGATTGCTGGGCAGGTTGATCATCTGTGCCGATTCCAGGCCGCGCTGAATATCCTCTTGTGAGACGCCGCGCTCGCTGCGGCCGATCGGCGCGCTGCCGTGGCTGTTTTGCGAGGCGATGTGAGCGCCGTTCACGGACATCAGCACCTGGGTGGCCTTGACGCCGGAGGTGGTTTGCGCGCCGGCCAGCGCCTCTTGAAGCGAGGTCGCTGCCTCGGCCATGCTGGCGATTTGACCCCGCCGAATGCCGCGCGCAGGCGCGATGCCCACGCCCGTGACGATGAAGCCGGCATCGTTGTCAGCGGCTTCTCCCACCAGCGCCACCACCTTCGTGCTGCCTACGTCTACGACTGTGATCGTCTTTGTGTCCGCCATATCCGCCTAGTCCGCTGTCTCGTAATACGGCGCTTCTGGAAAGCGCACGTCCAGCGCCTTGATGCGCCTGCCCTGAGCTATGAGTTGCGCTTGGAGCGCGCGGGCGAGGCCCAGCTTCTGTTGCATTGCGCCGTCATAAGGCGCGTCGCCCAGTCGCACCCGCCAGCGCTGCGGGGCCACCCACATCAGCCCAAACCGAGGCGAATACACGTAGCGCGTGACCTCGGGTTGGAGGGCGGCCAGCTCGCGCAGCGCGCGCAGCAGTCGCGGGTCGAGCTGCGCGCCAGGGAGCGGTGGCCGGCCTTCCTCAACCTGGATGACGAGGCGGGCCGACAGGCTCTCGTGGGCGACCTGGACGTATCCTGCTTCGTCGTTCCAGACGTTGCCGTATTGGCTTTGCCAGAGCGCCAGGGGTTGCGCCGGTCGGACGGTGATCGCGCACGTGGCGCGCCCTTCCCAGCGGCAGACCACCACGGCTGCCTCCACGCCGGGCAGCGCATCCACGGCCCGCGCGGCTGCGTCGAGGTCGGCGAAGTGAAAGTGCTCGCCTTGCAGGTTGCTGACGGCGATGACCGCCTCTGCGGGGATGCCCTCGTTGCCCTGCACGATGACGCCTTCGATCCGCCAATCTGGGCCGCTATACCAACGCAGCGCTGCGATCAGGCCGAGCAGCGACAGGCCGAAGATCAGGCCGCGCTTGCTGATCCTCCTGCCGCGAGCGTGCGACGGCGAGGTGGCCTCGAAGCGCGTCCGCGGCTGCCGGCGGTCACGCCTAGGGCGATAGCGCATCCCCATCTCGTCAACCATGCCGATGTGCCTCCAACGCCAGGCCGATCAAGCGGTCGAGCAGGGCCTCGTAGGCCAGTCCGCTCGCCGCCCACAGCTTGGGGTACATGCTGATGTCGGTGAAGCCGGGGATCGTGTTGATCTCATTGATGAACACCTCACCGCTCTCGGCGTTCATCAAGAAGTCCACGCGGGCCATGCCGCGTGCCTCGGTCACTTCTGCTGCGCGCAGCGCCAGGGCGCGGACGCGCTCGGCCACCTCGGTTGCGATCGGTGCCGGGATGTACAGTTTGGAGGCCGACGCGCCTTTGTCCAGGTACTTGGCCGCGTAGTCATAAAACTCGCGGCTGGGCACGATCTCGCCGACGACGGAGGCTTGCAACTCGTCGTTGCCCAGCACGCTCACCTCCAGCTCCCTGGCGTGCGGCACGGCCCGCTCGACGAGCACCTTGCGATCCCACGTGAACGCCTCGGCCATGGCGGCGCTGAACTCGGAGATGGTTTTCACCTTGCTGATCCCCACGCTGCTGCCCATGTTGGCCGGCTTGACGAAGCACGGCAGACCCAGCTCGTCCATCACGCTGGCCGTCACGTCTTCGGGCTGCGTCACCCACTCGCGGTGACGAACGACGCGATAGGCCACCACGGGCAGGTGATGCGCGCGCATGACGTCCTTAAAAATCGCCTTGTCCATGCCCACGGCCGAGCCGACCACGCCGGCGCCGACGAACGGCACGCCCAGCAGCGTGAGCAGCCCCTGCACCGTGCCATCCTCACCCATCGGCCCATGCAACACCGGAAAGACCACGTCGAATTGGCGCAGCGATTCCATCGGCAGGCTCCACTCCCCCTGCCGGCTGATCAACACCGGCGTGAGGTTGTACTTTTGCCGGTCCAGGTGCGCCATCACCGATTCAGCAGACATCAGGCTCACCTCGTGCTCGCCGGATTGGCCGCCGTAGAGCACAGCGACCTTGAGCTTGCCTTGCGCCATCAGGTCATCCCTCCTGCTCTCAGTCGTCCATCCGGCGCTTCGGCGGGCCACTCGCCCAGCAACTCGATCTCCAGCTCCAGATTCACGCCGAACCGCTTGAGCACTTCGGCATGGGCGAGGTCAATCAACGCTTTCACGTCGCCGGCGCGGGCGTCGCCCGATACGTTGACGAAGAAGTTGGCGTGTTTCTCGCTGATCATCGCGCCGCCGATGCGCCTGCCCTTCAGGCCGCAGGCTTCGATCAGCCGACCGGCGTAGTCCCCTGGCGGGTTCTTGAACATGCTGCCGATGGAAGCGCCGGCGGGTTGGGTGGCCTTGCGCTTGGCGATGAACTCGCCGGCGCGGCGCTCCAGGTTAGGCCGGTAATCCAGCTTCAGGTCGAACGTGGCGCTCAGCACGAGCGGCCGGTCGGCCGGCGCATAGCGTTTGAGCGCACTGGTGCGGTAGCCGAATTGAAGCTGGCGCGGCGTCCAATACTCCGGCGCGCAGCCGCGGCGCATCACGCGGGCGAGGTTCAGGTTGGCGGCGATGTCCATCCCGTGGGCGCCGGCATTGCCCACCACTGCGCCGCCCACCGTGCCCGGCACGTTGATCGCCCATTCAAAGCCGGCCAGGCCGCGCTCGATGCAATCGCGCGCCAGCGTGGCGAGCATCACGCCGGCATTGGCCTCTACGCGCGCCTTCACCCCGCGCACCTCGAACTTCACCTCCTTGGCGCGGTTGAGGATGACCAGGCCGCGCACGCCGGCATCGCTGACCAGGACATTTGCTCCGCCGCCGAGCACCAGATAAGGCAGCCCCATCTCGTCGGCCCGCTGCGCCACCGCGACCAGCTCTTCCACGCTCTGCACCTCGATCAGCAGGTCGGCTGGGCCGCCGATCCGCGCGGTGGTGTGCTTGGCCAGCGGTTCGTTGCGCCTGGCGCGCGCCTGGAGTTCTCGGATGTCCATCGCTTCGATCACGTTCGGTTCAACATCTCCAATAGCCGCTCGCCAATCAGGTTGCCATCGCCGGCGCTGAGCGTGATGATCACGTCGCCGCCCTTGACCTGCGAGAGCAACATCCCCAGCGCATCGCCGAACGAGGCCGCGTTGCGCACGTTGCGATGGCGGATCTTGCGGGCGATCTCGATCGGGTTGAGCGCGTTGGCGGAGAAGCCCAGGTCCTCCTTGCGCTCGCGGGCTGCGTACACCGGCAGGACGATCACCTGATCGGCCTCGTCGAACGCCGTGGCAAACTGGTCGAGCAGCGCTGCGGTGCGGCTGTAGGTGTGTGGCTGCCAAATTGCCCAGATGTTCCCCAGCGGGTAGCGCTGCCGCGCGCCGCGCAAGGTGGCTTTGATCTCGGTGGGGTGGTGGGCGTAGTCGTCGAAGACGCGCACGCCGCGCGCTTCGCCGCGCAGCTCGAAGCGCCGCCCTGCGCCTTGGTATTCGCCCAGCGAGCGCACCCCCTCGCTCGCCGGCACGCCACAGGCATCGGCCACAGCCAGCGCGGCCAGCGCGTTGAGCACGTTGTGCTCGCCGGGCACCCGCAGCGAGGCGCTGCCGCTCACCTCGCCGTTGATGCCGAAGCCGTGAAAGCTGAAATCCGTCCCGCCGAGCGCGTTGGCGCGCAGGTTCGACGCCCGCCACAGCCCGCGATTCAGGCCGTAGTCGGCGAGGAACGGGCGCGCCTGATCTGCGGGCAGCCCGGCGCGGCGCAGCACTTCGGCGCAGCCGGCGTCGTCGGCGCACACGACCACTAAGCCATCCTCGGGCACGCTGCGCACGAACATGGCGAACGCCTCGAACATCGCGTCGAGGTCGGCGTAGGTGTCCGGATGGTCATATTCCACGTTGGTGATCACGGCGACCCGGGGCCGGAAGTGCAGGAAGGTGCGGTCGTATTCGTCGGCTTCAACCAAAAAGAGTTCGCCTCCCCCCCAGCGCGCGTTGACGCCCAGCGGTTTGGGGGTGGCGCCGATGACGAAGCTGGGATCGAGGCCGGCGTTGACGAAGATCGTCGCCAGCATGGCCGTCGTGGTGCTCTTGCCATGCGTGCCGGCCACGGCGATCACCGTCTTGCCCTCGCCCAGCGCGGCGATCAAGTCGCCCCGATGCCAGACCGGGATGCCGCGCTCCTTGGCCGCCAGCAGTTCAGGTTCATCCTTCGGGATGGCTGAGGAGGGCACGAGGATGTCCACCTCTGCCAGGTGCGCGGGGTCATGGCCGAGCGCGACCGGGATGCCTTCTGCGCGCAGCGCGCGCAGCGTGGGCGAATCGGCGCGGTCATCGCCGCTGACGCGCGCGCCGCGTGCATGGAGCAGGCGGGCCAGCGCGCTCATGCCGGCGCCGCCAATGCCCATCAGGTGAAATCGCTTCTCTAGCCAGCTCATACCAATACAACGATCACGAATAAGAAGATCCCGATGAGGACAATGAGCAGCAGCGACCCGCTGAAGACCA
The DNA here is from genome assembly GCA_034434555.1 of Candidatus Roseilinea sp. GTDB lineage: Bacteria > Chloroflexota > Anaerolineae > J036 > Brachytrichaceae > JAAFGM01. The sequence continues at coordinate 8,427 of DAOTYZ010000033.1, read as the reverse complement.
CAGGCGCCGCGCTCTTGATGAAGAAGAACTCTCCCCAACCCTGGGGCGGGGCAGCGAAGAGGTTGCTGTATTGTGCATCGGTCAGCACGTCTGCCTGGAAGGCCCAATAGGCGAGCGTGCTGAATAACAGGTAGCCGTTGAACGCACCCACGATGAACGAAAGCAACCCGCGCTCGAAGCGCGCTGCTTCAGAAAAGCGCCCCCGCGCAACGATTGGGCTGAGGTAGCCGAAGCCGGTGATGATGAGGAACGGCAGGCTTCGCCAGAAGAAGCGCCAAATGGATGCTTCTTGTTCCCACAGCGGCTTGAGCAGGTCGGTGACCTGCGGCACCGAGTAAATAAAGAAGGCGAATATCATGCTGAAAGTCACGATCACGTCGCGCACCCAGCCGCGTGATGTGCCGATGAAGCCCCAAACGACGATGTAGAACAGGAAGAACACCTCAGCGTTGATCATGGCCATGGCTTACTTCGAGCAGGAGCGCGGCGATGCGCGCTGCGCCATCGCGATGTCCTAGTTGCTGCGACGCCCGCCGCATCGCTTCCAGGCGGTCGGGGTGATTCAGCAAGTCGTTCACGCAGCGGCGCAGCCCTGCGCGCTCATCCAGAAGTTGGTCGTCGCGCAGCACGACCGCCGCGCCGCGCCGCGCCAGGTAGTCGGCGTTGACTTGCTGGTAGCGCCAAGCGTAGGGGTAGGGCACAAGGATGGCGGGCAGGCCGAGATAGGGCAGCTCCCCCAGGACGCTGGCCCCGGCTCGGCACACCGCCAAGTCCGCCGCCGCCATCGCCAGCGCCATCTCATCGTGCAGGTAGTCGAAAGCCAGGTAGCGCCGGCGCAATGCTTCGCTCAGGCCGGCACGCGCTGCGCTGACCTCCGCCCAGTCCGCCTTGCCGGTGACGTGGATCACCGTGGCGGCGGCCAACAGATCGGGCAACGCTGTCAACACAGCGCGGTTGATGCTGCGCGCCCCCTTGCTGCCGCCGTAGATCAGCACCACGCGCTCGGCCTCGGAAAGCCCAAAGTGCCGGCGCGCCGATGTGCGCGAGAGGTTTGCGAACGCCTCGCGCACGGGGTAGCCGGTCATCACCATCTTTCGCTTGGGGATGAACGCCGCCGAGTCCTCGGCGGTGACGGCCACGCGGGTGGCCAGATGCGCCATCAGCCGCAGCGCGTAGCCCGGCTCGATGTCCGGCAGATAGACCACGCTGGGCACGCGCCGCAGCCAGGCCGCGAGCGCCACCGGCACGCCGACGAAGCCGCCGGTCATGAACACCACGTGTGGTTTGAACGCGCGGAGGATGCGCAGCGCTTGCCCGCTGCCGCTCAGCGTGCGCCACGCGCCGCGCAGCGCGCGCCGCGCGCCCACGCCGTGCATCGCGCCGGCGCAGATCGCCTGAAAGGGAATCCCTGCGCGCGTCACCAGCTCACGTTCCATGCCATCGGCCTCGCCTACGAACAATGCTTGAATCTCCTCTGGAGTGCTGCCAGGTCGTTCGCTTAAAGAAGGCGCCTTCGCCATCAGCGCTCGCAATACGGTAAGCGCGGGCAAAACGTGTCCGGCTGTTCCGCCGGCGGAGAGCAGGATGCGCACGGACGGGTTTCCCTCCTTTCACCTCTGTGGTGTTTTCCCCTATCGAATCGCGCTCAGGGGGCAGCAGTTGGCTGCCTCGCCCGACGCTCACGACCACCCCGCTGGCCGTCAGCAGAGCAAACAACGATGATCCCCCTACGCTCAAGAACGGCACCGGCATGCCGGTGAACGGGATGATCGCCAGCGTCGCCAACAGGTTCAACAGTAGTTGCGCGATGACCCAAGTGACGACGCCGACGGCGATGAACGCGCCGAAGGCGGTATCGGTGTGCTGGGCGATGCGCAGGCCGCGCCAGAGGAACACGATGAACAGCGCCAGCACGCAGATCAACCCGACCAGCCCAAGTTCTTCCCCCAGCACGGCCAACACGCTGTCGGTGTGTGGGGTGGGGAGGTAGCCGAACTTTTGGCCGCTTGCCCCGATGCCGTTGCCGAACAGCCCGCCGCTGCCCAGCGTGATCAGCGATTGGCGGATGTGGTAGCTCATCTCGGCAGGCGTCTGCCAAATCTTTAAGAACTCGTTGAGGCGCGTGGTGGCATACGGGAGCGCGACCACCAACAAGGCAAAGGCCCCGGCAGCGGTCAACACGACCAGCCCGAGCTGCTGCCAGCTCGCGCCGGCCATGAAGAACATCGCCAGCGCGGTGATCGTGATCACGGCAGCGGTGCTCAGGTCGGGCTGGATGACGATCAAAAAGCAGACGCTGCCGATGATCACGCCGAAGGGCAACAGGCCGTTTAATATGCTGCGCACCTGGTCGCGGCGCGAGGCCAGCCAGGCCGCTGCGTAGATGATCACGCCCAGCTTGACCAGCTCGCTGGGCTGCACCGAGCCATTGAACAGCGTGCGCCGCGCCCCGAAGACCTCGTCGCCGAAGAGGATCACGCCGACGAGCGCGATCAAGCAACCAAGCATGATCACAACCGCGAGGCGGCGAAACAGGCCGTAGTCCAGCCGACAAAATAAGGCGAAGGCGAGCAGCCCCAGGCCGGCGGAGCCCACCTGCCTGCCGAAGATGGCCAGCGGGCTGCCTTCGCTCACCTGTGACCAGAAGAACGTGGTGCTGTAGGCCATCACCAGGCCGAGCGCCGTCAGCAACAGCACGGCCATCACCAGCACCCAGTCCGTCGGTCGCTCCTGGTTGCCGCGCCAGGCCGCGCGCCTCGCTGATCTAGCGGTCATGCGTCCCTCCCTGAGCTGCGCTGAGGATCTCGTTGACCCATTCGCGGAAGCGCTCGCCGCGTTCCGCGAAGTCCTTGAAGGCGTCGTAGCTCGTGCCACCCGGCGAAAGCAAGACCACGTCCCCGGGCTGCGCAAGGCGGTGTGCCTTGCGCACTGCCGTGCGCAGGTCAGGCACGATCACCCATTGGGCGGGCGCGCCGCTGCCGGCGCCGCGCTGGTGGGTTAAATGTTCGGCCACCAGCGGCCCCATCTCGCCGAACAAGATGATGGCTTTGCATCGCTCAAGCATCGCGCGCGCGGCTTCTTCCCAGGGCAGATGCTTGTCGCGCCCGCCGCACAGCAGAATGACCGGCTGATCGAAGCATTTCAGCGCAGCGACCAGTCTCTCCGGCGCGGTGGCGATCGAGTCGTCGTACCAGCGCACGCCGTCGTGTTCTGCGATCAACTGCAAGCGGTGGGGCACCCCACGGAAGGTGGTGGCGACCCTGCGCATAGCATCCACCGAGGCGCCGGCTATGGCGCAGATCGCGGCTGCCGCCAGGATGTTGGCGATGTTGTGGTCGCCCATCAAGAGCACCTCGCGCCGATGGCAAATCACAGCGCCCTCCGCGGTGTGTAATTCGGGCGACAACGCGCGGGAGAGCCGCACCCGCAGGTTGCCGGCTTCGTCCAACCACGCGCCGTCCTCGGCGGGGCGCCCGCGCGTGCTGAACCACAGGGTGCTCGCCCCCTCGCCGCCCAGCGCGGCGGTAACCGAGTTATCTGCTGAGAGCACGCGCCAGTCGTCTGGCGATTGAAAGTCTAGGATGCGCCGCTTGGCCGCGATGTATGCCTCCAGCGTGCCGTGGCGGTCAAGATGGTTTGGGGTGATGTTGGTGATGCAGGCGATGTGCGGGCTGCGATTCATCAGCTCAAGTTGAAATGAGGAAAGCTCCATCACCACGCGGTCGCCGGGCTGAATGCGATCGAGGTCGCTGATCAGCGGATTGCCGATGTTGCCGCCGACCCAGACCGCGCGCCCTAGGTTGTCTGCCTTGAGCATCTCCCCGACGAGGGTGGTGGTGGTGGTCTTGCCGGCTGAGCCGGTGATGCCGATCACCGGCGCCGGGCAGGCGTCCAGGAAGAGTCCTGCGTCGTTGCTCAGCGGGATGCCGCGCCGGCGCGCCTCTTGCACGATCGGCAGGTCGGTCGGCACGCCGCCGCTCAGGCAGAGCAAGTCGCATGCATCCAATAGGCTGAGCGGATGTTCGCCCAGGACGAAGCGCACGGGCAGGCCGGCCAGCAGTTGCAGGTCAAGCTGATGCGCGGCTTTCAGGTCGCTCAACGTCACCTGCGCGCCTTGGGCGACGAGGTAACGGGCCAGTGCCGTGCCCTGCCGTGCGCCTCCTAAAATCACCACCCGTTGGGTTGACCAGTCCATCGCCGAGCTTTCCTCCGTTTACTGCGGTGCTGCTGGGTTGCCGAACGTCGCCAGGCCGATGCCGAGCATGCCGAAGAACAGCGCGATCACAAAGAAGCGCTGCACGATCTGCGGTTCGCTCCAGCCGAGCAAGACGAAGTGGTTGTGCAACGGCGACATCTTGAAGAACCGTCGCCCTTCGCCGTACTTGCGCTTGGTGTATTTAAAGTAGGTGACTTGGATGATGACGCTGATCACCTCGGCGACCGGGATGATGGCGATGATCGGCAGCAGCAGCCATTGGCCGGTCATCAGCGCCACCACGCCCAGCACAGCGCCCAGCGCCTCGCTGCCCAGGTCGCCCATCATCATCTGGGCTGGATGCACGTTAAACCAAAGGAAGCCCAACATCGCCCCGACCAGCACCATGCACAACATGGTCAGGAAGACTTGGCCCTGTAGGTAGGCGATCACCCCATACGCGACGAACGCCACGCCGCTGATCAGCGCTCCCAGGCCGTCCAGGCCGTCGGTGAAGTTCACCGCGTTGGCGCTGCCGTGGATGATGAACACGGCGATCGGCAGCCAAAAGATGCCCAAGTCTATGGGCTGAGCCAGGCCGGGGACGGCCATCTTGCTCATGCCGAACAAGGGCCGATCAGGTATCAGCACGATGCCATTGCTGGTGATCTCAAAGGCCGGCGCGGCATGCAGGATGACCGCGGCGACGACGGCGATGATGAGTTGGAAGAGCGCTTTGCTCCACCCGCGCATGCCCTCACCGCGCCGCACGCCGCGCACGCCCATGTAGTCGTCAACCGCGCCCAGCACGGCGAACGCGATCATCACAAAGAGCGGCACGGCCAGCGAGCGCCCCACCAGCACCACGCCGGCGAAGTTGGGGTTCACCCGCACGCCGATCCGCGAGTAGAGATACATACCCAGGATCAAAAACAGGGTCGTGCCGATGAACAGGATGCCGCCCATGGTGGGCGTGCCCTGTTTCACCATGTGGCTGGCCGGCCCGTCGATCCGTATCTGCTTGCCGATCCGCCAGCGCTTGAGCAAGTGGATCAGCGGCTGGCCGGTGAGCATGGCGATCACAAAGGCCACGCCCCCCATCAGTAGACAAACCCCCATCTCGGGCAGTGTTGGCGTTTGCATCGTCCTACATCTCCGAGTTGGGCCTGGCTCGTCACTCGCCGTTCGCCAGACCGGCGACGATCTCCTCCATTTGCATCCCGCGCGAGCCTTTCACCAGGATCACGCACCGCTCGCGCACGATTTGCCGCAACACAGCCAGCGCTTCCTCGTTGGTCATGACGTGAAAGACCCGCTCGCGGGGTGCGCCGCATTCAACCGCTGCGCGGCAGATCCAGGCGGCCCGTTCACCGACGCCGAGCACGTACTGGGCCACGATGCCGGCGCGACAACCGACTTCGTCGTGCCCTTTCTGTTCCAGCTCGCCCAGCTCCAGCATGTCGCCGAGGACAGCGATGCGCGGGCCCTCGTTGATCTCGGCCAGCAAGTTCAGCGCGGCCAGCGTGGACTCTGGGCTGGCGTTGTAGGTGTCGTCCAGCACTAACGAGTTAAATGGCCCTTTCGTCACCACCAAGCGGAGCTGTGTTGCGGGGGTGCGCAAGCTTTCGATGATTTCATCAATGTCCATGCCCATCACCAGGCCGACGGCTGCCGCGCGCAGCGCCGTTTGCACGCTGTGCCGGCCAAGCAGCGGCAGCTTGGCCAGCCACCTGCCACGCCCATAGCGCAGGGTGAACACGATGCCATCCAGGCCGAAGCTCTCGATGTCCTCTGCCCAAAGATCAGCCTGTGGACTCAAGCCGTAGGTAAAGGGACGCGCGCGCGTGATGGCAGCCATCGCGCGCACGCGCTCATCGTCGTAGTTCAAGATCGCCACCCCGCCTTCTTCCTCCGGCGGCAGCGCAGCCGGCAATTCTGATTTGGCCTTTGCGATGTTCTCGATGCTGCCCAGGCGAGAGAGATGCACCGGCGCGACGATGGTCACCACGCCGATGCGCGGTTTGGCCCACTGACAGTAGGCAGCGATCTCTCCCAGCGCGTGCATGCCCATTTCGATCACAGCGCATTGGTGGTTTGGGCGCAGGCGGAGCAAGGTGAGCGGGACGCCGATCTCGTTGTTGTAGTTGCCCTCGCTCTTCAACACGTCGTAGCGCGCGCTCAGCATGTGCGCGACCACCTCTTTGGTGGTCGTCTTGCCCACGCTGCCGGTCACGCCGATCACGGGCAGCGTGAAGCGCGACCGCCAAAAGGCGGAGAGGCGCTGTAGGGCGGCCAGCGTATCATCCACGCGGATGAGGAGCGGCGTTATCCACCCTTCTGACGGCGCTTCGATGGGCGCGCGCGCGTCCAGCCAGCCGGCTGTGACGCCCTCCAGGCGCGAGAGGCGATCATGGTGGACCAGCGCGGCGAGCGCCCCGCGCCCTAGGGCGTGGCTGACGTAGTCGTGGCCGTCGGTGTGCTCGCCGGGCAAGGCCACGAACAAGTCGTCGCGCAGTGCCTGGCGCGAGTCAATCACCACATTGCGGACAGCGTAGCGCGCGAGTGATTCCACGCGCTGGCCACTGACCCCTTCGACGACATCGGCAAGTGTCAACATAGCAATTGAATCAAGGGTTGCGCAGGTTATCCGGCGGAATCCCTAACGCGCGGCTAGCATACTCCGCCACGTCGCGGAAGACGGGCACGGCCGTGTGCGCTGCCCAACGCGAGTTGCGCGGTTGATCTAGCTTCACCAGGATCGTGATCTGTGGCCGATCGGCTGGCAAGAAGCCGACGTAAGTGACGATGGTGGTGTCTTGCTTCTTGCCGTTCAAATACCAATCCGCGGTGCCGGTTTTGCCGGCCACGGCATAGCCGCGCGGGAGCGCGCCCGGCACCGCTCGGCGCGTCGCAGCGGTCATGAGCTGGCGCAGCGCGCGCGCCGTCTCTTTTGAGATCACCTGCGCCACCGCAACGGGCTGCTTGCGGATGACCTCCCCATCCGCTGTGCGCCATTGCTGGACGAGATATGGCTGCATCAACAAGCCGTCGTTGGCGATGACGTTCAGGGCGTTGATCACCTGATAGGGCGTCGCCGAAAGCCCCTGGCCGTAGCTATTGGTTGCCAGGTCGGCGCGCGACCAGGCCGGGTCAATCGGTGTGCGCATCACCCCCATCGCTTCGCCGCTCAGGTCTATGCCCATAGAATGGCCAAACCCGAATCGCCGGAAGTAGCGATAGAACGTCTCTGCGCCCAGGTCAAGCGCGATCTGCGCGGTGGGCACATTGAGCGAATGGGCCAGGATGTCCTCGAGCGTGACGCGGCCACGGGCGCCCCCTTCGGCGTTGCGGATCAACTTATTGCCAACGATCAGGCGACCGGTGTCGGTCAGGATCGTTTGTGTGGTCACCAGGCCGGCATCGAGGGCTGCCGCGATCGTCAACGGCTTGAGGACGGAGCCAGGCTCGTAGGCGTCATTCACGGCTGGGTCGCGCAGCAGGCGTTGGTCGGCGCTGTTGGCCAGTTCCAGCGCGCGGTTTGGGTCGTAGCCCGGCCACGACGCCGAGGCGAGGATCGCCCCGCTGGCGGTCTCCATGATGATGATGACGCCTTGCGCGGCGCCGGTGTCCTGGATGGCGCGGGCCAGGCGTTGTTCGGCGTAGCGCTGTAGCTGTAGGTCGAGCGTCAGCACCAGGTCGGCCCCCTGCTGGGTTGGGGTGATGGTGAGCAGATCGAGCCGGCTGCGCTCTCGGCGCAGGCCGACCGAAGACCTGAGCTGCTCATTGTAGTACGCCTCGATGCCGCCGTAGGCGGCGTCCTCTAAGTTGATGAAGCCGATGGTGGGGCCGGCGGTTGCCCCTTGCGGATACCAGCGCGCCCAGGTCTTGATGAGCAACAGGCCGTCTCGTCCCGCCAAGGTCTCGGTGAGCTGTCTGGCGGCTTGCGGAGAGACGTTGTAAGCGATGACGGTGCTGAGCGTCGGGGTGAGCGCGCTCTGATCGGCCAGGATACCCTCGAGCCGCCAGTGCACCTGTTCAGCCGGCTGGCCCAATAATTGGGAAAGCGCCTCTGCGACGGCCGTCGTGTCGGTGATGGTGCGCGGGTTCACGCGCACGATATAGGCCCGTTGGCTGATCGCCAGCAAATGGCCGGCGCGGTCGAAGATCGCCCCGCGCGGTCCGAGCACCAGCTTAGTTTGCACCTGTTGTTCTCTGGCGGCGGCAGCGTACTT
>DAOTYZ010000032.1:0-2340 GCA_034434555.1 Candidatus Roseilinea sp. | reverse complement strand
CGAAGCGAAGGGGCTACCTTGACTGAGGGGCCGGCGTGGCCCTGGTCAACGAAGTGAGGGCGCAGCAGCGCTGCGCCCTCTACACATGACATGTAGATGGGCGTTTGGTGGCTTCGTTGGGCTTTGGTCGGGCGGGCCGCTTAGATGCTTCGCTTGCGCTCAGCATGACAGTGAGGCATAGGGTTGATGGCCTCGCAAGGCTTTGGTCGGGCGGGCGCTTATCAGCATGACACTTCGCTGCGCTGAGTGTTAAATTAAGCAATCTTTCCCAAACCCTGTTATCATCCGGTCGTATGGCCGAGCAAATGACCGTCCGCGCGCCGTCGGCTGCCGCCCTCAGCCCGGCTCAGCGCTGGCACACCTTCGTACAAGGGCTGCTCTTCGTCGCCGGCTTCTCCACTTTCGTTGTCGGCTTGTTTGGCTTCGTCGGCACGCTGCTGGGCGACGTGTTCTACGACGTGCGCGAAGCAGTTCGCATGGTGGGTGGGGCGGTCTTGATCGCCTTCGGGCTGTTTAAGCTGCGCTTGCTCAATTTGCCTATTCTCTACAGTGACACGCGCAAGGACCTCAGCAGCATCGGCCAGGGCCTGGGCAGCGCACGGTCCTACGTGGCCGGCATGGCCTTCGCTGCCGGCTGGACGCCGTGCATCGGCCCCTTCCTGGGCGCCATCCTCACCCTCAGCGTCACCAACGACTTGGGCGCGCGCATCGCGCTGCTGTTTGCCTACGTGCTGGGGTTGGGCCTGCCGTTCTTGTTCGTCGCCGGCCTGGCCGACCGCATGGTGCCGCTGCTCAGGCGGCTTCAGAGGCGCGCCCGGCTCGTCGAGGCGATCAGCGGCCTGCTGTTGATCGGCGTGGGCGCGGCGCTGCTGCTGGGGCAAATCTCGCAGCTCAGCGCGTCGCTGGCCAGCGTCCCCTTTGAGCTGGAGTATGTTTTGCTGGGCAATGCAGCGCTAAGCGTGCCCGTCGCCGCCGCTGCCGGCCTGCTGTCCTTCCTCTCACCGTGCGTGTTGCCGCTCGTGCCGGCCTACATCGGCTTCATCAGCGGCGTGGCGATCACCCAGGCCGTCCGTCAATGAAGCTTGCCGTTGCGCGCGGCGATGATCTGCGCGAGGATGGCCACGGCAATCTCCTCGGGCGTGCGCGCGCCAATCGGTAGGCCGATGGGTGCGCATAACCGGTCCAGTTGCGCCTCGCTCAAGCCCAGCTTCAACAGCCGCTCGCGCCGCGCTTGGCGTGTCTTTTGACCGCCGAGCGCACCGACGTAAAACGCCGGGCTGTTCAGCGCTATCTGCAGCGCTGGGTCGTCCAGCTTGGCGTCGTGGCCGAGCACGACCACTGCAGTCTGGGGCGTGAGCGATTCCTCTTTTAGCGCGCTGCTCGGATGCGCAACGATGATTTGATCGGCGTGCGGAAAGCGCTCCTGGCTGGCGAAGGCGCTGCGCGGGTCTATGACGATCACGCGGTAGCCCAGCGCCTTGGCCAGCACGGTGAGCGCCATAGCGATATGCACCGCGCCGACGATGATCAGCGTGGTCGGCGGGGCGATGACCTCGATGAACGCCCTGAGCGCCTCGCCACCGGAAGAGGTCAGGGTGACCTGCCGGCTGGCACCTGCGCGGATCGCGTCTTGCGCCGCTGCACCCAACTGTTGGCGCAGATGGGCGTCGCTCAAGCTGCTGGCCTCGCCATCGGCGTCCAATAGAAGCCTGCCGCCGAGGAGCGTTGGCGGCCCGTCAATGATTGTCACGGCGGCAGCCGGCGTTTGCCGCGCCAGGGTGCGCTCCCAGAAGGCGAATAACGTGAGCGAGAGCGGCTCAACGAAGACCTCGATCTGCCCGCCGCAGGCCAAGCCGATGACCTCGAAGGCCGTTTCGTCGGCCACGCCGAAGGAAAGCAACTGCGGGCGACCGGTGCTCAGGGTCTCCAGGCCGGCTTCGACCACTGCGCCCTCGACACACCCGCCGCTCACCGAGCCGACCATGCGGTAGTCCAGCGTGAACGCCAGCTTCGACCCTACGGGGCACGGCGATGATCCCCATGTGGCGACCACTGTGGCCACGCCGACGCTTCTGCCTTCTCTAAGCCACTGAGCGCATGTCTGAACGATCGCCTGCATGGCTGGCCGGTCGCAGACTCTCGCTACCGACAGAGCATCTCGCCGATCCGCATCAGCTCTGCCGAGAGGGGCTTGGGGCAGGAGGTGGCGACCTCCAGCGGTACAAGGCCGAGTTGGCCGCCATGCAACCCCACCATTTGGCCGATGCCGCTGCCGTCGAGCAACGACTCGACGGCGCGCACGCCCATCCGCGTGGCCAGCAGCCGGTCGAAGGCGGTGGG
>DAOTYZ010000031.1:0-9721 GCA_034434555.1 Candidatus Roseilinea sp. | reverse complement strand
GGCCCACAGCAGGCTGCGACCAGTGCCCAGCGCCCCAAGCAGCGCAAGCAGGAAGAGCAGCCAAATGACGCGGTAGCGAGTCATTACTTGACGCGCGCGCCGGGCACCGGCGTCGTGCGCAGTAACTCGTCTAGTATGTCGCTGGCTACAGTGCCCCTCAACCTGGCAGCGGGGCTGATGATGATGCGATGACCGAGCGTGGCCGGCGCGAGCGCTTTCACGTCGTCCGGGATGACGTAGTCACGGTTGTGGATGGCCGCGCGCGCCTGCGCCGTGCGGAACAGGGTCAGCGCGCCGCGCGGGCTGGCGCCCAGATACACGTCGGGGTGATAGCGTGTAGCATCTACCAGCGTCACGATGTATTCCTTGATGAGCTTATCCGCATAGACGGATTTCAGCGCTTCTTGCATCGCCACCACTTCCTCGATGGTCGTCACCTGCCCCAATTTCTCAATTGGATGGCTGAACTGCTGGGCATCGAGGATGGCCATCTCTTGTTCAGGGGACGGATAGCCCAGCGAGACGCGCATGAGGAAGCGGTCGAGCTGCGCCTCGGGCAACGGGAAGGTGCCCTCGTATTCAATCGGGTTCTGGGTAGCCAGCACGAGAAAGGGAGGGCCAAGCCTGTAAGTCACGCCGTCCACGGTGACTTGCCGCTCTTCCATGGCCTCCAGCAGGGCGGCCTGGGTCTTCGGCGTGGCGCGGTTGATCTCGTCGGCCAGCACGATCTGCGCCATGATCGGGCCAGGGCGAAACTCAAACTCGCCGGTCTTCTGGTTGTATATAGAGTTGCCGGTGACGTCCGACGGCAGCATGTCGGGCGTGAATTGAATGCGCTTGAAGCTGCCGCCGAGCGAGCGTGCCAGCGCCTTGGCCAGCATGGTCTTCCCCACCCCAGGCACATCCTCGATCAGCAGATGACCCTGGCAGAGCAGGCAGATCACCGTCAGCTCGATCACATCGCGCTTGCCGAAGATCACCCGCTCGACGTTCTGGATTAGCCTCTCGGCAAGTTGGCGAACGGCTTGCATCGAAGGAGATAGGGCAGGAGATTGCTCTCCTGCCCCGCGCATATCGCGCTCTAGCTGATGAGCTTGTGGACGGCTTCTAGGGCAGCGTCGTAATCAGGGTGTTGGGCGATCTCCGGCACATATTCCACGTAAGTCACCGTGTCATCCTTGTCCACGACGAAGACGGCGCGCTGCTCGATGCGCATCTCTTTAACGTGGGTGCCGGCGGCATCGCCGAACGCCATGTCCTTGTGATCAGAGAGAACAACGATGTTCTTCACTTCGGCATCGCTCATCCAGCGCTTCTGCGCCCAGGGCAAGTCAGCGCTGACTGTGATCACCTTTGCCTTGTCGGCCAGGCGCTCGGCCTCTTCGTTAAAGCGCTTGGTCTGGGCGTCGCAGATGCCGGTGTCGAGGGAGGGCACGACGCTGATCAGGCGCACGCTGCCGCTGAATGTGCCCAGGTCCACCTCGCTCCAATCCGGCGCGGTGAGCTTGACTGCTGGGAACTTATCCCCTGGCTTGAGGCGCGGCCCAATCACGGTGAGCGGATTTCCTTTAAGTGTGAGTTCACCGGTTCGTTCGAGTGACATGTTTATTGCTCCATCAGTGGGGTTTGACGAAAAGACTATACCACCTTGCTATCACGAAGGGGGCGTTCGCGGCTGGGGCAGAACGCTGGGTAGGCGACGGCACTGCCGTTGCCCGCCCTCCATGAAACAACTTTTGCCAATTATCAACCCGCGAGCGGTCGCCCCTTATTGGTGAATGCCCCCTGCGCCCGGCGCTGTGCTATGCTCGTGGCGAAACCCACTGCCTGGCGTGAGCAATGAGCTTCGTCCATCTTCATGTCCATTCCGAGTATTCGCTGCTGGATGGCTTCGGGAGCATCAAGAAGCTCGTCCGGCGCGCCAAGGAGCTGAACATGCCGGCGCTGGCCCTCACCGACCACGGCGCCATGTATGGGGCAATCGAGTTCTTCGACGCCTGCGCCGAGGTTGGCATCAAGCCCATCATCGGCGTCGAGCTTTACCTCTGCAAGCGCGGGCGCAGGATGCAGGAGAAGGACCCCAACTTCGACCGCAGCCCGCACCATCTGCTGCTGCTGGCGCTGAACAACGAGGGCTACAGGAACCTGATGCGGCTCGTGACGCTCGCCCAGCTCCAGGGCTACTACTACAAGCCCCGCATTGACCACGAGGCGCTCGTCCAACACAGCGCCGGCCTGATTTGCACATCCGGCTGCTCATCTGCCGAGATCCCGCGCCTGATCACACAGGGCCAGTTCGAGCAGGCCCGCAAGATCGCCCAGTGGTATCTGGAGGTGTTCGGCGACCGCTTTTACTTCGAGCTTCAGGACCACGACCTGCCTGAACTCAAGCTGATCAACGAGACGCTGATTGACTGGTCGCGCGAGCTGGGCGTGCCGCTGATCGCCACCAACGACGTGCACTACGTGCTGCGCGAGGACGCGCCGGCCCACGACCTGATGCTGTGTATTCAGACCGACGCGCTGCTGAAGGCGCCGGACCGCATGCGCTTCAACAATGATTCTTACTACCTCAAGAGCGCCGAGGAGATGGCCGAGCTATTCGGCCAAATCGCGCCGGAGGCGCTGAGCAACACGCTGGTTGTGGCCGAGCGCTGCGACGTGTCGCTCAAGTCGCGCACCTTCCATCTGCCGCACTTCGAGTTGCCGCCCGGCTTCAGCAGCGACGCGGATTACCTGCGCCGCCTGTGTTACCAGGGCTTCCAGGCGCGCTATGGCATCCCGGCCCAGCCCGATCCGGAATCGCCAGAGCCGGATGTGCCGGTGGACTTGACGGCCCGTTCGCCGCTGGCGCTGCCGGAGTCGCGCGATAACCCGGCCCTTCGGCCCAGCGCGCTGCGCCAGCGCCTGGAATACGAGCTGAGCGTTATCATCGAGATGGGGTTCGCAACATACTTCTTGATCGTCTGGGACCTCATCCGCTTCGCGCGCGAGGCCGGCATTTGGTGGAACGTGCGCGGCAGCGCCGCCGGCAGCATGGTGTCCTATGTGCTCGGCCTGAGCTACATCGAACCGGTCAGCAACGACCTGCTCTTCGAGCGCTTCCTCAATCCGGGACGGGTGTCCATGCCCGACATTGACATGGACTTCCCCGACGATCAGCGCAGCCGGCTGGTGGACTACACAATCGAGAAATACGGCCGCGACAACGTCGCCCAGATCATCACGTTTGGCACGCTGGCTGCCCGCGCCGCGCTTAAGGATGTCGGGCGCGTGCTGGATATCCCGCTCGGCGAGGTCTCGCGCATCACCGCGCTGGTCCCCGCCATCCCCGGCAAGCCGATCACGCTGATGCAGGCGTTAGAACAGGTGCCGGAGCTGAAGCGCTTGTATGAGTCGCAACCGCACGTGCGCGAGCTATACGACCGCGCTGTGCAAGTGGAAGGCACGGTGCGCAACGCCGGCACGCACGCCGCCGGCGTGGTGATCGCCGATCGCCCGCTGGTGGAATACGCGCCGCTCAACCGGCTCACCGGCACGCCGCTCACCCCGCAGCTCACCGCCGTCACCCAGTTCGAGATGACCCACCTGGAATCCATCGGGCTGCTCAAGATGGATTATCTGGGCCTCTCCACGCTCACCATCATGCGCAAGGCGTGCGAGCTGATCAAGGCGCGCCATGGGGTCGAGCTGAACCTCACCAATATCCCGATTCACGACCCGCGCATCTATCAGTTGCTCACCAAGGGCGATGTGCAGGGCGTCTTCCAGGTGGAAGGCACAGGCATGCGCAACCTGATGATGCAGATGAAGCCGACGCGCTTCCAGCACATCGTCGCTGCGCTGGCCCTCTTCCGGCCTGGGCCGATGGAATATATCCCCACCTACATCCGCCGCATGCACGGCGAAGAACCGGTGGAATATCGTCACCCAGATTTGGCCCCGGCGCTCAGCGAGACCTACGGGATCATCGTGTATCAAGAGCAGATCATGCGCGTGGCCCGCGACATCGCCGGCTATTCAGTGGGCGAGGCGGACACTATCCGCAAAGCGGTGGCCAAGAAGAACGCGGAGCAATTGCTCAAGCACCGCAACAAGTTCCGCGAAGGGGCGGTGAAGAAGGGCTATCCGGCCGAGCTGGCCGATGCCATCTTCGGCGACATCGAGTACTTCGCCCGCTATGGCTTCCCCAAGGCGCACGCCGCGGACTACGCCGCCATCACCTGCCAGACTGCCTGGTTAAAGGCCGTCTATCCGCTCGAGTACATGTGCGCGCTGCTCACCTGCGAGAGCGGCAACACCGAGAAGATCACCGCCCTGATCGCCGACGCGCGCCAGCACGGCATCGAGATCTTGCCGCCCAGCGTCAACGCCAGCGATGCCGAATTCACCATCGAGGATTTGCCGCCGACGGCCAAGCATCAGCCGAGCAAGGGGCGCATCCGCTTCGGCTTGATGGCGATCAAGAACGTGGGCGAGGGGCCGGTGCGCGCCATCGTCGAGGCACGCAAGCGCGGCGGGCCATTCAGGTCGCTGGACGATTTCTGCCGTCGGGTGGACATGTCCACCTTCAATAGGCGCGTCTTGGAGGCGTTGATCAAGGCCGGCGCGTTTGACGAATTCGGCGCTCGCCCGCAGTTGCTGGAGGTCGTTGACCAGATCATCCACGCCGGCAACACCGTCCGCAGGGCGGCGCAGCTTGGCCAAGGGCTGCTCTTCGACGCGCTGGATGATGCCAGCAGCGGGCAGTTGATCGTGCTGCCGAAGAAGTTTAAGGACATCCCGCGCCGAGAGCTGCTCCAGGAGGAGCGCGAGCTGCTCGGCACTTATGTGTCTGAACACCCGCTCCAGGCCCAGCTCGCCGCCCTCCAACATTACGTCACGCACACCAGCGCCACCCTCACCGAGAGCGACCATGGCCAGCGGGTCGTGGTTGCCGGTGTGGTCACCGCGGTGCGCCCGCACACCACCAAGGCCGGCAAGACCATGGCCTTCGCCGAGGTGGAGGACATCTACGGCCGGCTGGAGCTGACCATCTTTCCGCAGACTTGGGCGGACTACCAACACCTCTTTCAGAAGGACAAGCCCCTACTGATCTGGGGCAAGGCCGAGGTCACTGCGGGCAGCGTCCCTAAGCTGCTGGTCGAGAAGGCCAGCGACTCCTTCGAGATCGCCCGCAGCGCCGACGATGCGCCGGTTGACGCGGCGTTCGAGACGACCAATGGCGATGCGCTCAGCAAAGAGCTCGTCGCGCCTATCTACGATGCCATCGTGCGCTCCGAGGCACAGACCGAGGCGGACGCGCAAGCGCCGGCTGAGCCAAGCCCGACGCACGCCGCTCCCTCACCCGTGTCCCTGGAGCGCACAATCCCAACGCCGTCTGACGACGCGATCCAGAACCCTCATCCGCGCGCGCAGGACGTGCCACCCATCTTTGCGGCGCGCGAGCCGCTCTACGTGATCCTTCAGCGCAATGGCGATCCGCGCAGCGATGTCGCGCGCTTGGAGGCCGTGCTGCAGACGCTGCGTAAATATAAGGGCGATCAACCTTTTGCCATCGTGTTGGACTACGGCAACGGCAAAAAGGTGACCATTGACTTCCCCAACGATGCAACCAATGACTGTCCGGAGTTACAACAGGAGCTGCGGAACATCGGGGCGCATTGTCGCGCTTGAGCGATGCGATGGCTAAGCGGATGGCTGCGAAGCGTCGTCCTCGCTCTCCCAGCTAATAATCCACACGCACAACCCCGCCAGCCCGATCGTGGCCAGGATCAAGAACAGCCACTGATTCCACAGCAGGCCCACATCGCGGGCAGCGATGATGAGGATGATCACCATGCCGATCGCCAGCAGAATCCAGGCGGCTAGGCGTGGGTGTTTCTCAGCAAAGGCCTTGAACTTGCCCAGCATGCTGTCGGGATTTTAGCGCAGCGGAGTAAGGAATGGGCGCATTTCATGGTTTGGGGCACACACGCTTAGAGTATGCGCCCAAAGCATGAATGCACCCAGCATACAGGTGCATTCACAGCTAGGGGCAGGGCTCTCTGGGTGGGCGACGGCACTGCCGTCGCCCACTCTCTACAGATTCGCCTTCACTGGCAGCATAACTTGGTAGAAGGTTGCCCCTATTGATGAATGCACCCCAATATACCCCCTTAGTGTCAGTTTGAATATAATCACCGCGCGCATGTGATGGAAGTCCAGCCGGTGACGCTAAGCGGGCAGTGGGTGTGGCTGGAGCCATTGCGTCTAGAACATGCCGACGCGCTGTGGCCACAGGCCAATGAGTCAGACATCTGGCGCTACTTGCCGTATGGAACGATAGACTCGCCAGGCCGCCTCCGCGCGCTGATAGAAGACCTGCTGAGCCGCCAAGCGCGCGGAACCGATCTGCCCTTTACGGTGTTTGATCTGGCGACGGGGACGGCAGCCGGCATGACGCGCTATCTGGCGATTGACCGCGCCAATCGTAGCCTTGAAATCGGCGGCACGTGGTATGGCCGAGCCTTCCGGCGTACGCCCGTCAACACGGAGTGCAAGTATCTGCTGCTGCGGCACGCCTTTGAGGTCTTGGGGTGCATCCGCGTCCAGCTAAAGACCGATGTGCGGAACGCACGCAGCCAGCAGGCCATTGAGCGCTTAGGCATCCGGCGCGAAGGCATCCTGCGCAAGCACATGATCTTGCCGGATGGCCATCAGCGCTCTTCGGTCATCTATAGCGTGATAGACGATGAATGGCCAGACCTCAAGGGCCATCTCGAGGCATTGCTGTGCCGTTCATCATCTCAGGACGTAACCAATCAACAGGAGCAGAGGAGATGAAAGTAGGCATTCTCACCGGTGGCGGCGACGTGCCGGGGCTAAACTCGGCCATTAAAGCCGCGACGCTTCGCTTGCTGGACGCTGGTCACGAAGTGATCGGCATCCGACGCGGCTGGTATGGGCTGTTGCATCTGAACATGGACGACGAATCCAGCGTTCAGCGGCTGACGATGAAGCTGGATCGCCAGGCGGTCCGCACCGTTGACCGCACCGGCGGCACCTTTCTCCACACCAGCCGCACCAACCCGGCCAACGTCAAGGCCAAAGAGGTGCCCGACTTTCTGAAGCACGCCACGGTGTTCGCCAGCGGCCTGGCCGATCGCTACGACTTCACACCGCATGTGCTGAGCGTGCTCAGGTACCTAGGCATCGATGCCCTGATCACCATCGGGGGAGATGACACGTTGAGCTACGCGCTGCGCCTGCACAACGAAGGCGTGCGGATCGTGGCGATCCCGAAGACAATGGACAACGACGTGCGCGGCACCGACTACTGCATCGGCTTCAGCACGGCCATCACCCGCTCGCTGGACTTCATCCACAACATGCGCACCTGCGCCGGCAGCCACGAGCGGATTGCCGTGATCGAACTCTTTGGCCGCAATAGCGGCGAAACCTCCCTGGTCTCTTCCTACCTGAGCAACGCAGACCGCTGCCTGGTGGCCGAAGTGCCCTTTGACATTGAGCGGCTATGTGACCTCTTGCTGAGCGACAAGCGCAATAACCCAAGCAACTACGCCATCCTGGTTGTCTCCGAGGGCGCGCGGCCCAAAGATGGCTCAGTGATCGAGCGCGGCGAGGCCGATGCTTACGGTCACCGCAAATTAGGCGGCATCGGCGATTACATCAGCGAGCAGATCAAGCGGCTGACCGGCGAGCACACCATGTATCAGAACGTCGCCTATCTCATGCGCAGCGGCGCGCCAGACGCGCTAGACGTGATGGTCTCCAGCAACTTCGGCGCGTTGGCTGCCGACCTAGTGCTCCAGGGACGCTTCGGCCGCATGGTCGCCCTGCAAGGCGGCAAATACACTACCGTGCCTCTGACTGAGACGGGCGGCGGTCCTCGGTCGCTAGACGTTGATCAGCTTTATGACGCTGATCAATATCGCCCCTGCATCCGCGATATCGAGCACAAGCCGATGTTCCTTTATTGAGGTCTCCTCGGCGGCCGCATGGGCTTGTCTAGATGCGATGGCGGCTCATCTTCTGGCTGAACGCATCTCCAATCGTCCTGCTCGCCATACTACTCTGTTATGTCGAGCAGAGCGAACCATCTAAGCGGCTGCGTTGACCAGGACCCCGCTGGGCCAGTGAACCCACGGCGCTTTAGTCGGGCACGCATTTAGATTTTTCGCTGTTGCTCAGAATGACAAGGGGGCAGGTGGGGCTGGTCGCCCTCGTGCGCTTGACATGCTAAGCGTAGGCACCCCAATAAAGTCTGACTGTCTTCACTCTGCGTTAAGCTCGTGCCGGCCCAGCAGGGAGCTCACGCGCGCAGCAGCCGGCAGCGACATTGTTATCGGCGCTTAATAAGCTGTTATAGTGGTTTTATCCGTCCGGCGCTATCTTCTTCCTCTGGTTAGCGGTGCCATTTCCCCGCAGGGCAATGTGTTAACCAGGAGAAGAGGAGAGACGAGAGCCACCATACAACGTTATGTGCTATCTATTGCTCTTGCAGCCACAACGGCGCTAAGCATGCAAGCAACAGCGCCGGCGTCTGTCTCAGCGCGCCAGCCGTCCGCAGCCAGCGTCGCACGCGTTGCGCCCGTGAGGGCGAAGCCGCTGGTGTTGGCTGTTGCAACCAGCGTGGACATCGCTGACGTGACCCTCACGCGCGCCGCATCTGGCTTGATCAACAAGCCGCAGTCGTTCACGGCGGTCGTGACCCCGGCGAACGCCAGGCTGCCCATCACTTTCACCTGGCAGGCGGATGAACAGACGCCGCTGACGGTCACCCTCAACGCTATCACCTCGACCGCAGTGTTCACTTGGTCGAACCCCAGCACGAAGTTCATCACAGTCACGGCGCAGAACGAGAGCAGCGCGGTGACGAAGAGCTTCAGCCTCACGCTCTCTTCTGACTTCAATTTAACCATCCTACACACCAATGACGTGCATGCCCGGCTGGTGCCCTACGGTGTGGGCGGCACGTCGAGCTGCGTGAATAACGTCAACAGCAACAGCGTGTGCATTGCCGGCGCGGCGCGCCTGTCTACCAAGATCAAGGAGATCCGCTCGCAGGTGGATAACTCACTCCTGCTCGACGCCGGCGACCAGTTCCAGGGCACGCTCTACTACAACCTATTCAAGAGTGAGCCAATCGCCGCGGTGATGAACGCGATGGGCTATCAGGCGATGGCGATCGGCAATCACGAGTTTGATGATGGCCCGCCGGAACTGCGGGAGTTTATTGACGCCGTCAACTTCCCGCTGGTCAGCGCCAACATCAGCGCCACGGCCGAGCCATCGCTGACCGGCAAGATCGCGCCGTCGGTGATCATCACGGTCAACGGCGAAGCGATCGGCGTGGTCGGCCTGACCACGGAGGACACGGCCAACATCTCCAGCCCTGGCCCGAACGTCCAGTTCCTGCCGCGCGTGCCGGCGATGCAGCAGGCGGTGAACGACCTCCAAGCGCAAGGGGTCAATCGCATCATCGGCCTGACGCACATCGGCTACGGCAACGACCTGGCGCTGGCGCAATCGGGACGGTGCCCAGCGGCACGCAATACGTCAGCGGCAGCGCAAGCGGCGGGTTTGGGCCAAATAGCCTGCTGAGCCAGCAGTTTAGCCAGCAATCGCTGTCGAGCCTGAGCAGTTCTTCGTCGGTGGTGACGTGGCAGGGCAGCGTGCCGGCGGGCGGCTCGCACACCATGTCTTACGCCGTGCGCGT
>DAOTYZ010000030.1:0-5192 GCA_034434555.1 Candidatus Roseilinea sp. | reverse complement strand
GGCGTCGGGCCGGCCATCGCGTCGGGCAGCCAGACGAAGAGCGGGATCTGGGCGCTCTTGCCGGTCGCGCCGATGAACAACAGCAGGGTGATTAACCCGATCGCGCCGGCCAGCGCTTCGCCCTGCGCCTTGGCCTGCGCGAAGACATCGTCGAAGCGGAAGCTGCCGAAGGTCGCAAAGATCAGTAGCAGCCCCAGCACGAAGCCGACATCGCCGATTCGGTTGACCACGAACGCCTTGCGCCCGGCCTCGGCGTTCTTCAGCTTCTCGAACCAAAACCCGATCAGCAAATATGAGCACAGGCCGACCAGCTCCCAGCCCATGAACATCACCAGGAAGTTGTCGGCCATCACCAGCACCAGCATCGAGGCCAGGAACAGGTTGAGGTACACGAAGTAGCGCCGGAAGCGCGGGTCGCCGTGCATGTAGCCGGCGCTGAACATGTGGATGAGCGCGCCGATGCCCGTGACGATCAACATGGCGACGATGCTGAGGCGGTCCACCAGGAAGCCAAAGGACACTTGCAGGGGGCCGGCGCTGATCCAGGGCGCGACCGTCGCGCTCAGGCGGGCGTCGCCGCCTGAAAGCTGGCCGAACATCAGGGCGGACATGAGGAAGGCGGCTGCTGCGGCCAGGGTCGCCACGCCGCTGATGGCGCGCTCGCTCATCCGCTGGCCCAACGTCGCGTTGATCAGCAGGCCAAGCAAGGGGAACAGGATGGGTGACAGGATGTACGGCTCCATGGTTCGCTCATCCCCTCAGCGCCGATAGCTCATCTACGTTCGTGCTGCGCTTGGTGCGGAAGATGGTCACGATCAGCGCCAGGCCGACGGCCACCTCCGCCGCAGCCACGGCCATGACGAAGAACACGATCACCTGCCCATCGAGCTGATTCCAGCGATGGGCGAAGGAGACGAAGGCCAGGTTGGCGGCGTTCAACATCAGCTCAACCGACATGAAGATCAGCAGGGCGCTGCGACGCAGCAACACCCCCAATACGCCGATCGTGAACAACACCGAGGAGAGCAGGGCGACGAAGGCTGTTGTGTCCATAGCGCTATCGGTCTCGCGTGAGTATCACTGCGCCGATCATAGCCACCAGCAGCAGCACCGAGATGACCTCGAAGGGGAAGAGATAGTCGCCGAAGAGCGCCAACCCAACCGCAGTCGGGCTGGAATCTATCGGCGTGGCCGGCGCTATCGCCACCGGCTGGCGGATGAACAGCACGTATGCCGCCAGCCCCAGCAAGGCCGCCCCCAGCCCAATGGCGAGCGGCCGCTGAAAGGAAGCGCCGGGCGGATCCTCAGCCGGGCTTAGGCGCTCCGCGCCCAGCAGCATGATGACAAAGAGGAAGAGCACCATGATCGCGCCGGCATACACGCTCACCTGCACCACGGCCAGGAAGGGCGCGTTCAGCAGCAGGTAGATCACCGCGCCGACGCCGAAGTTGAGCACCAGGAAGAGCGCAGCGTAGATGGCGTTCCGGCTGAGCAGCAAACCCAGCGCCGAGGCCACGCTCACTGCGCCGAGCAACACGAGGACGATGAGATCGGCCATGAGTGCTTCAGGCTATACGCTTTCGTCTATCGGCGGGAAGGGCAGGATCGCACGGTCATATTTGCCGGGCGGGGTCTGCTGGGGCGTATCCGGCATGCCAGGCGGCGGCGGCTCCAGCAGCATCGCCTTGGTGTAGATCATGCTCTCGCGCGTGTAGCCGGTCGGGAACTCGATCGGCTCCAGCACGATGGCGTTGGTCGGGCAGGCATCCTCGCAATAGCCGCAGAAGATGCAGCGCAGCATGTTGATCTCATAGACCTTGGCGTATCGCTCGCCCGGCGAGTAGCGCGCCTCGTTCGTGTTCTCCGCCGCCTCGACATAGATCGCATCGGCAGGACAGGCAGCGGCGCACAGCGCACAGCCGATGCAGCGCTCCAGGCCATCCTCGTAGCGCTTGAGCTGATGGCGCCCCCGAAAGCGGGCCGACATCGGCTTTTGCTGCTCCGGATACTGGATCGTGACCGGCTTGCGACCCAACGTCTTCAGCACCGTCAAAAACCCCACCGGCAGGCGGGTGAGCACGTCTTTCAATCCCATAGACACCAACCTTTCATCCTAGCTTCCAAACCCCGGCACGCCGAGCGCGATCAGCAGCGCCGTGACGATGACATTGGCGATGGCCACCGGCGTGAGCACCTTCCAGCCGAGGGCCATCAAGCGGTCGTAGCGGATGCGCGGCAGCGTGGCGCGCGTCCAGATCATCAACAGCAAACACGCCAGCACCTTCACCGCGAAATAGACCACCGAGAGGGCGGGGAACTCGTCCACGAACGGCCCGCTCCAGCCGCCCAAAAAGAAGGTGGTGAAGAGGGCGCTGACCGCGATCATCTTGACGTATTCGCCCATGAAGAACAGCGCAAACTTCATGCCGCTGTATTCGGTCATGAAGCCGGCGGTCAACTCCTGCTCTGCCTCCACCAGGTCGAACGGCGCGCGGGCCAGCTCGGCCATGGCGGTGACGGCGAAGATGGCCGCCGCCACCGGCTGGCGAAAGATAAACCAGCCGAGGATGTTGCCGGGCATCTGCGCCTCCACGATGTCGGCCAGGCTGGCGCTGGACGCCATCAGCACAATCGCCACGATTGATAGCCCCATGCCCAGCTCGTAGGAGATCACCTGCGCCGAGGCGCGCAAGCCGCCCAGCGCAGCGTACTTGTTGTTCGACGCCCAGCCGGCCAGCGTGATGCCATACACAGCCACCCCCATCACGCCCACCACGTAGAGCGCGCCGACGTTGATGTCGCTGGCCAACTGGAAGGTCGGCCCTTCGCCCACCGGTATCACAGCGAACAGGATCAGCGCCGGCACGACCACCAGCACAGGCGCCAAAAAGTAGAGTGGCTTATCCGCCTGCGCCGGCGTGACGCTCTCTTTAAAGATAAGCTTAAGACCGTCCGCCACCGGCTGTAACAACCCAAACGGGCCGGCGCGGTTCGGGCCGATGCGCGCTTGCAGGCGTGCGATGAACTTGCGCTCCAGCACGGTCAGATAAGCGAAGCCGGTGAGCAGCACAAACAGCAGCACGGCCGACTTCAGCGTGGCTTCCAGTAAGACGGGCATAGCACTATGCGGGTTGACCTGCGGGCACCACGTGCGCGGCGAGCACTGCGCTGCGTCGGATCAGCTCGCCTTCTCGATAGAGCGGGCGCAGCGCGCGCGCCAGACCGCCAACGGTTGGCTCTGGGACGGCTACCTCGTAAGGGCGAACGCTGGCCGGGTCACGTTCTGCGTCGCTGGCATAGCGCGCGCCCAGGCCGCCTGTGTTGTCGTACACTGTGCCGCCATAGTATAGGTCGTCGCGGCCCAGCGGCGGCCACTGCGGCGCCGTCTGGCTGATGCGTTCGTAAGAAAGGCCAGCGTAGGCGGGGACGCGCTGGGCGATCTCGGCGAAGATGGCCTGCGGGCCGGCGTAGCCCCACGCATGGCCCAGCCGCTTGGCCAGCTCCAGGGCGATCCACCAATCCGGTTTCGCCTCGTCCAGCGCGGGCAGCGCGCGGTAGAAGCGCTGCACGCGCCGATCGGCGCTGGTGAAGGTGCCTTCGCGCTCGGCAAAGCTCAGCGCCGGCAGGAGCACGTCGGCGCGCTGGGCCAGCTCGGTCAGGAACAGCTCTTGTACCACGGTGAAGCGCGCGCGCGGCACGTCGGCTGGGTCGCCCACCCCAACCAACCAGACCAGGTCGTATTGAAATAGCTCGCTGCCGTTGCGTTTGCCGTTGCTGACTGTTGCGTCGTGCGCAGCGTGCGTCATATCAAAGACGCCCTGTGTGTTGGCGTGTGGGTAGAGCGGCAGCAGCCCGCTCTCTGGCTTGCCGACGTGGCCGGCTTGGATGAGCAAGTTGGCCAGCAACTGCGCCAACGCCCGCGCGCTCGGCCCATCCAGACGCTCATCGCCGAAGACGATCAGCGCGTTGCGCGCGCCGGTTAGGTGTTGTTCCAGCAGCATCTGGCTGTTCGCGGCGAGCCATCCTGCAACATGGCCAGGGTCGTAGCGGTAGATCGCGCGCGCGTAGCGGTGCATTTTTGTGCTTTGGCTGTGAGCGAGCACCAGCGTTGCCCCGCGGTCAACCACAGCCTGACGCAGGCGCAGAAACCACACCGGCGCTTGCTCCTCCGGGTCGCCGTTGATCACCATCAGCACGTCGCCCTTGCCCAGCCGGCTGAAGTCACATTCGGCCCCGACGCCAAAGGCACGCACCACATCCGCGTAGTGGGCCGGCACAGCGGGCGAGATGCCCACCGCGCCGTCCAGCGCGCGGACGAGTTTAGCGATCAGGTAAGCATCTTCGTTCGGGATGCGGTCGCCGATCACAGCAGCGACGCTCCGACCCGCCAGGCCGATCCGATCAGCGACGATCTGCAGCGCCTGCTCCCAGGTGGACTCCACCAGCCGGCCTTCGCGGCGGATCATCGGCCGGCGCAGGCGGTCGTCGGCGCGGGTGAAGTGGTGGACGTAGCGCCCTTTGTCGCAGAGCCAGATTTCATTCACCTGCTCGTTCTGCCGGGGCATCACCCGCTTGATCTCATAACCGCCGGTTCGCGTCTCCAGGCGCGTGTTGAGCGCGATGTTACATCCCACCGCGCAGTGCGTGCACACGCTTGGCGTGCTGTTCAGCTCCCAGGGCCGCGCCTTAAAGCGAAAGTCGGCGGTCGTCAGCGCGCCCACTGGGCAGATGTCCGTGGTGTTGCCACCGAAGTACGAGTCAAAAGGCGGATCGCTGAAGGTGATGATCTCCATGCCCCGCCCGCGGTCGTGGAACTGCAGCACGTGGTCATCGGCGATCTCATCCTGGAAGCGGATGCAGCGCGCACACTGGATGCACCGCTCGCGATCCAGGTAGATCAAATCGCCCAGCGGGACGTGTTTATCGTTATGCGCTTTGTCGTTGTAATCAAACCGGCTGACGCCGGGGCCGAAGGTCAGCGTGAGGTTCTGCAGCGGGCATTCGCCGCCCTTGTCGCAGATCGGGCAGTCCAGCGGGTGCGAGGTGAGCAGGAACTCCAAAATGTCCTCGCGCGCGGCGCGCACCTGCTCGGTGGCCGTGCGCACCACCATGCCCTCGCTCACCGGCGTCGTGCACGCAGTGGTGAGCTTCGGCATGAAGGCGATGACGACGTTGCCCTGCTCGTCGCGCAC
>DAOTYZ010000029.1:0-2593 GCA_034434555.1 Candidatus Roseilinea sp. | reverse complement strand
TGCGCATCGCACAAGTTCAAGTGCACGCCGCCGACATCGGTCTTGTGGGTGATGGTCTCGGAGTGCAGCTTGACGACGACCGGATAGCCGATGGCCTCGGCGTGCGCCACGGCTTGCTCTTCGTCGGCGGCGATGTAGGTGGGCACGGTGGGGATGCCGTAGGCGGCCAGCAGTTGCTTGGACTCATATTCGGTCATCAGGGTGCGGCCAGAAGCGCGCACCTGGGCGATGAGCACGGCTGCTTCATCGCGGCGAATGGCACGGTCATCGCCGGCGACGGGCGTCTCATACAAGCTGCGCAGGTTATCGCTATAGCGCCACATGTAGGTGAACATCCGCGCAGCGGTATCGGGATAGCCGAAGGTTGGGATGCCGGCCTCGTTCAGGATGCGCTCGCCTGCCTCCACTGAATCGCCGCCCATCCAGCTCGCCAGGATCGGCTTATCCCGCAAGCGGGCATAGGGCCGGAGCAATTCTGCGGTCGCTGTTGCTTCGGTCATCGCCTGCGGGGTCAAAATGACAAGCAGACCATCGCTGGCTGGGTCATCGGCCACCAACTCAAGCGCCTTGGCGTAGCGCTCAGGCGTCGCATCACCGAGGATGTCAACCGGGTTGCCGTGGCTCCAGGCCGATGGCAGGAAATCGTTCAGCTTGGCGATGGTTTCGGGCGCGAGTGCGGTCAGCTCGCCGCCGTTCAAGATCAGCGCATCTGTGGCGAGCACGCCCGGCCCGCCGGCGTTCGTCACCACAGTCAGGTGCGGCCCTTTGGGTCGCGGCTGCTTGGCCAGCACCTCGGCCATGTAGAACAGGTCGGCGATCGTATGCACGCGCAGCACGCCACAGCGCCGAAAGGCCGCGTCGAGCGCGTCATCGCTGCCGGCCAGCGAGCCGGTGTGTGAAGCGGCCGCCTGGGCAGCGGCGGCAGTGCGGCCAGCCTTGATCACGATGATCGGCTTGTTCAGCGCCACCTCGCGCGCAGCCGAGATAAACGAGCGCGCGTCGCCGATGGTCTCCATGTACATGACGATGCTATCGGTATCGGGGTCATCGCCCAAGTAGTCAATCAGGTCACCCCAACCGACATCGAGCATCGAGCCGACAGAGATAAAGTAGCTAAAGCCCACCTTCTCACGAAAGCTCCAGTCGAGCACTGCTGTACAGAGCGCGCCGCTTTGGCTGATGAAGGCCACGTTGCCCGGGTTGGCGATCGCATCGGCAAAGGTGGCGTTCAGCCCAATCCGCGTGTTCATGATGCCCAGACAGTTCGGGCCGACGATGCGCATGTGCGCGTCGCGGGCCTGGGTCAGGATCTGCCGCTCCAGCTCTGCGCCTTCTGGGCCGATTTCCTTGAAGCCGGCAGAGATGATGAGGGCGGATTTTGCGCCTGCCGCGATGCACTCGCCGATCACCCCTGGCACGGTCGGCGCCGGCGTGATGATCACGGCCAGGTCAACCTTCTCCGGCACGGCTGCGATGTTCGGATAAGCCTTTAGCCCCAAGACCTGATCGCGCTTAGGGTTGACAGGAAACACCTTGCCGCGAAAGGTCTTCAGATTGTTCATCATCGCCAAGCCAACGCTGCCTTCCTTATCGGTCGCGCCGATCACGGCCACCGAGCGCGGTTTGAACAGCGCGTCAAATGATTCGCGCTCGCGCTGCAGCGCTTCTATCGAAGTAATCACCTTACCAGAAGGATTTTGGGTAACCATAACTAGAACCCTCTATGCGTTTTGTAATACGCACTACACACCACGCAATACGGAATACGAAATACGTATTACGTATTGCGTATTACGTATTGCGTATTCTGTGGTGCGTATTCCGTGCGTCACTCCTTCAACTTCCTCAGACCGCTCATCGCGGCGGACAGCCGCTTGCCGCCCGCATCAAAGAAGAAGACTTCCACCTCTTCATCATCGCGCGTGGGCGTGCTGCGCAGCACCAGGCCTTGGCCGAAGCGAGGGTGGACGACCTTATCGCCGGGCTTAAAGCGCGAATTGGCAGATGGCTTGGCCAGCGCGCTTTGCCAGGTGGCTGTCGCCTGCAACAGCTCACTGTTCTTGCGCGGTTTACCGTCCACGACCGAATCCGGCAGATCAGCTAGGAAGCGCGACGGCTCGGCAACCTCGCTGCCCCCCCACTGCGAGCGCCGAAAGGGCCGCAGCAAGTACAGCCGTTCCTTGGCGCGCGTGATCCCGACATACATGAGGCGGCGCTCTTCGGCCATCTGTTCAGGGTCATCGAGGCTGCGGCTGTGCGGCAAGACGCCCTCTACCAAGCCAACGATAAACACGACCTTGAACTCCAGCCCCTTTGCTGCGTGCAGGGTGAGCAGGGTGGGGGCATTCGCCGTCTCGTCATAGTTGTCCACATCGCTGACCAGTGCGACGTTGCTCAGGAACTCACTGAGCATCATGTCGCCGGCCTCAACGGCCACGTTGCGCAGCGCCAACACGTTGGCCCAGCGCTCTTCTGCTTCGGCGCTGCCGTCGCGCAGATAGTCTTCGTAGCCGCTGGTCTGGAGCACGTAGTCAAAGAGTTGGCCGATGCTCAGTTCATCCCGCAGGCGCACCCACTGCGCCCATCGCGCGCT
>DAOTYZ010000028.1:0-5326 GCA_034434555.1 Candidatus Roseilinea sp. | reverse complement strand
GGACGGTGCGTCGCTGCTGCGC
The DNA here is from genome assembly GCA_034434555.1 of Candidatus Roseilinea sp. Lineage (GTDB taxonomy): Bacteria > Chloroflexota > Anaerolineae > J036 > Brachytrichaceae > JAAFGM01. The sequence goes on along the minus strand of DAOTYZ010000028.1, from coordinate 5,304 downwards.
TGGGCAGTGAGGGCGATCGCGCCGCGCGCCGGCTGGAAAGGCGCGTTCCCAGGATGACGCGGCAGGTCACTATGAACGAAGACGATGCGATTGCCCAAATGCTCGCCGGCAGGTGCGACGCAGCCATCGTCAGCGGCCCACGTGCGCTGAACGAGGGATGCCCGTTATTTGCCCATCGCCCGCTTCGCAGTCGTATCCACTGTTTTATATTGCAATCCAAGCTATATGTGGTTGCTTTCTCGTCTCAAGATCGACGTGCAGTTGAGGTCTTCGACGCCTTGCTGGGCGAGATGATGACCGATGGCACGCTTGAGCGCATCGCGCAGCGATGGTTCAACGGGCGTTGACCTAGGTTAAGCCAAGCCCCTGACTCAGGACAAACGTCACCCTTGCTTATGACAGAACGTCACTGACCGATCGGCCAGGACGTGCTATATTGCCCATCGCAGCCAGAACGCCAATCGTCTGTTCAGCACGTCTCTCAGAAGCAATTCAGCCAATCTGCTTATTCTCAGGTCAGGTCAGGAGAATCAATGACAGAAGCAATGGAACCAAACGTGCCTAAGGAGCAACCGATGGCAGGGTCGCCAGCAGAGGCGACGCCGTCGGTATCGCAAGCGCAACAGCCGTCTGTGCCCAAAGCGTCACCCGCGGCTTCGGCTGAAGGCGGGGCAGCCAAGCCGGCCGCGCCGAAGGCCGCCGGTGCATCGGCTGAAGGTGGAGCAGCCAAGCCGGCTGCGCCAAAACCCGCCGCCGCAGCCGCTGCTGCCAAGCCTGCCCCAGCCGCTGCGCCAAAAGCAGCCGCGAAGGAGAAAGAGGTTGAAGCTGTGCCCGAACCACCGAAGGGCATCACGCGGCGTGAGTTCTTGAACTACGTGTGGGGCGCTTCGATGGCGCTGTTCCTCTTGCAATTCGGCGGCATTACGTTTCTGTTCGCCATGCCGCGCTTCCGCGCCGGCGAATTCGGTGGCTTGATCACCGTGGCGGCCAGCGAGGTGCCACAAGTGAACGCTGCGCCAGTGGCCAATAACATCGGCAAGTTCTGGCTGGTGCATACCGATGCGGGCATCAACGCAATCTACCGTGTCTGCACCCACCTGGGCTGCCTATACTTTTGGAGCGAAGCGGCGGGCATCTTTGCTTGCCCGTGTCACGGCTCGCAGTTCAAACTGGATGGGGATTACATCGCCGGCCCAGCGCCGCGCGATCTCGACCGCTTCACCTTCCAGGTGCTCGACGCCAACGGCAACGTCCTGGCGGCCTCCACGGATGGTAAGCCGGTCCCGTTGCCGCCCGGTGCTGATCGCGTCGTGGTCAACACAGGACAGAAGATACTCGGCAAATCAATCTTCTGATGCTGTGAAAGATGGCTTCTCTGTGCTCGTCAAAACGATAGTGAGGTGTTGTGTTGGAGATAGGAGTAGTGAAGATATTGAGGAGGTAAATCTGCCATGGCCTTTGTTGGACAAAAACTCGTAAAGCAAATACAGACCATCGGCTTGAAGGCGACGGTGGCCCAGCGTTTGGACGATGCCTTCACGCGCTTCACCGCCGGCTTGTCATGGAGTGACGTGCGCGGCATCTTGCGCGGCGACCCGCCGCCCAAGCCCAACCCGCGCGTCAAGCCTCACACGGAAGGCTTCTGGTTTCACATCCGCCCCACGTTCTATCACGAAGCAGTCACCACGCTATATCCAACCTTCCGTTTGGGTTTGCTGTCTGCACTGTTCTTCACGTTTGAGATCATCACGGGCATCTTCCTGATGATCTTCTACACGCCATCGCCCACTTACGCCTACGGCAACATGCTGGACATCCTCACCAACGTGCCGTTTGGCAAGTTCATGCGCGACCTGCACCGTCTGGGCGCCGAGGCGATGGTGATCGTCGTCACGCTTCACATGGTGCGCACCTTCGTCACCGGCTCGTATAAGAAGCCGCGGCAGTTCACATGGTTCACCGGCGTGGTCCTGCTTATCGTCACGCTCTTCCTCTCATTCAGTGGTTACCTGCTGCCCTGGGACCAGCTGGCTTTCTGGGCGGTGACGATCGGCACCTCGATGGCTGATGCGGTGCCGCTGATTGGTCCAGAGCTGAACCTGCTGCTGCGCGGCGCGCCGGACATCGGCGCGGGCGGCTTGCTGCGCTTCTACCTGTTCCACGTCGTGCTCTTCCCGCTGATCGGCGTGATCTTCGTCGCGGTGCACTACTACAAGGTGGTGCGCTTCGGCATCAGCCTGCCGCCGGAGATGGAGCCTGTCGGCGAGGACAACGCGCGCAAGGTGCCGCCGGAAAAGCGCGTGCCCTTCCTGCCGGACATCCTGACCAACGAGCTGATGTATGCCGGCGTCGCCTTCGCTGTCCTGGCTGTCTCGGCGGCGACTTGGTACTCCGCGCCGTTGGAGCATCACGCGGACCCGCTTGTGACGCCCAACCACACGGTGGCGCCTTGGTACTTCTACTGGCTACAGGGCTTGTTGAAGATCCCGCACATGATCCCGTTCCTGCCCACCGGCATTGCCGTGGAGGTGGATCGCTTCTTCGCCAACGTATTCGGCATCACGCCGAAGGTCTTCTGGGGCGTTATCGTCGGGCCGCTGATGTTCCTGCTTCTGTTTGTCCTGCCCTACATTGACCCGAACCCCAGCCGCCGCTACGGCGATCGCAAGATCATGCTCAGCCTGGGTGGTATCTTCGCGGCGGTGATCATCTATCTCTCGCTGGCTGGCATCCCCACCGGCGTGCCGATCACCGGCTTCGGATACGTGGGCGGCGACCCAGCCTCGGAGGTCGGCCAAGCGTTCATTCCGGACGAGGGCGTAGGTCCTGTCCGCCGGCTGCCCTACAGCCAATATGTCGTCGGCAGCTTCCCGATCAGCGCTGACCCGAACACCGGCTCGGCTGGCCTGGATCGCCTGATCCGCGACATCCACAACGACATGGAAACGCGCAAGGTTCGCCCAGATCCGCTCGGCAAGCGCTTGTCTGCCGAGGCCACCGGCACGCTGGAGGTCAAGCAGATTCAAGAGAACCTGCGTCAGGTCATCATCACCGTCAACTACACAGATGAGGCCGGTAACCCGACTCAGTTCAAGAAGTACACCTTCCTACACGCGGGTTCCGGCTACGCTGTTGAGTGAGGTCGCCCTGCATGAGCATCATCAAGAAGATCGTCACGTTTCGTCCCAGCTTCACGCTGCGCATTCTGACCGGCCTGATCAGCATCCTGATCTTGCTCAGCGTGTGCACGTTCATCGGCCTCTCCGATCGCACGCGGCTGAACGTGCGCGCCGCGCAGTTCGAGTCGCGCGCGATCGAGGCCGGCGCGAAGGTGTACTACGACCAGTGCGCGCGCTGCCACGGCGCGAACGGCGAGGGCGTCGAGGGACTTGGCCCAGCGATGGCCAGCGAGTTCTTTGTCGGACGCATCGAGCTGGTCCGCGACGACATGCAGCAACAGTCCATTCGCGTGGTCGTCCCCAGCGAACGGCTCAGGCAGATCGGGTGGACGGGTTCGCTGCGAGATTACATCATCGCGGTCACCGAATCAGGCATCCCGGTCAAGACCAGCAACGTGTGGGATGTCAACCATCCGACCTTCGGTGATCGCTATGGCGGTCCGCTGCGCGGTGACCAGATTCGTGACGTGGCCAGCTTCATTGTGAACTACGGGTTGAATCCGCTGCCGAACGATCAAGCCATCCTGCCGCCGGCGCCGGGCGAGGGGCAGGCGGCGCGTCCCACTCCAGTGCCGCTGACGCCTGAGCAGGAGGCCGGCAAGCAGGTTTACCTGGCCCAAGGATGCGCGGCCTGCCACGCGATTCGCGGCGTGGGCGCGCAGGGCGCGATCGGCCCCAACATGAACCGCATGGGGGCGGTTGCCGCGGAGCGCATCGCCAGCGACGACTACAAGAACAAGCTCCAAGGCCAGCCGCCGGCGACGACCCCTGAGGAATACATCCGCCAGTCCATCCTGCATCCCAACGCTTACATCGTGCCTCAGTGTCCACAGGGCCCATGCCAGGCGAACCTGATGCCGCGCAACTACGAACAGCTCATCCCGCCACAGGACTTGGACAACCTGGTGGCATACCTGGCATCGCTTAAGTAAGCGACACCTGGTAACGCAAGTAAACGAGAGGGCGGGGATGTAATATCCCCGCCCTCTCGTTATTTCAGCAAACGCTGTGATGTTAGCGCGCCCGCGCGCGCAGGGAAGTTTCGACGGCCACGACGATGATCGGCACGATAACTGCGCAGCCGATCAGCTCGATCAGCGCTTGGGGCAGGATGGCAGGGATAACCTCGACCGGCACCTGCCCCAGCAAGATGGCGATGCCGACCGCCGTGACGGTGTTGGTCAGCGCGCCCGTTGCACCGGCGACTGCGCCGGAGATCACGGTGTTATTCGTGCTTCGCTTGAGCGCGCCGTAAACCGCCCACGCCACCAGCGCGAAGACGAGGCGGGGGACGATCAGCGTGATGGGGCCAAACGCAGCCGTGGCCGGAAGGATCAGGTAGATCACGCCCATGATCAAGCCGGCAAACATACCGACGAGCGGCCCGCCGATGATGGCACCTAGGATGACCGGGATCAACAACGTAGTCATGGCGCCACTCACGTTCGGCACCGGGATTGATCCCAGGCCCACCACCTGCAGCGCGATCACCATCGCGCCGAAGATGGCTGCTAGCACTATCGTGCGTGTGTCAACGGTCCAGGGATTCGCTGTTCTTGTCATGTGGGCACTCCTTGTCTGATGAAGGTCTGAGCGGGTGATCATCGTATAGGTGCGCCGGCCTGTCAAGTCGCGCAAAGCACAGTCGTGAGATGCGCCCGACCGGTCGCAGACTACGGGAAGCGGTTCGATAGGGTGCGTTCACCAATAGGGGCAACATAGTGCGCCTTATAGGCAGCGACTAAGGAAGCTTTGCCTTCAAGTTCTTCGCGTTCTCTGCGTCTCCGCGTGAGATCAGCCTTGCCCCCAACTGTGAATGCACCCCTGCTAACTTGCTAAAGTCAATCTTCTTATCGAGGGTGAGCGGCGGGAGTGCCGTCGCCTACCCTCGATGTAAACCCACCTTCACTGGCAGCACAGCCTGGTTGAGAGTTGCCCCCATTTGGTGAATGTAGGGAGTGCTCGACTTTGGGGTGATTTGGCTCATCGAGAGGAGAGGCGCAGAGAGCGCAGAGGATATGTAAAAATCTCTGCGTCCTCCGCGTCTCTGCGGTGCGTGTTTCTTGTATCACCTTCAAGTGGCGCACTCCCTGAATATACTTCCCCTCGCAAGCCGTTTTAGAAT
>DAOTYZ010000027.1:0-8242 GCA_034434555.1 Candidatus Roseilinea sp. | reverse complement strand
GGGAACTCCATATCAATGAGTGTGCCATCCGACTTGCGCAACCATGATGGCCGGGAGACGCTGCCTTTGTAATCCTCGTCCTTGACCATATCCTCCCACCAGAACTTCCAGTCGGCGCTGGTGTAGGGCTGGCCATCTGACCACTTCAACCCTTTGCGCAGCTTAAGGGTAAAGGTCTTGCCATCTTCCGACCATTCCCAGCTCTCGGCTAGGCCCGGCTCATAACCGGTGAGGTCAGCCTTCCATTTGATGGGTGGCTCAGAGATATACAGCAGCACATTCCCCACCCCTGGCCACCAGCTCGCTGTTTGAATGGTGCCGCCATACTTGCCGATGGCTTCGCGGACTTCAGTCACGACCGGCTGCTCGGGCAGGCGTTCTTCCACCGGTGGCAGCTTGCCTGCCTTCACCAACTCCGCGAGCTGCGGCGCTTCCTTGAACTTCGATTCAGGCGGTAGGGTCGGCGTCGGCAGCGGCGTCGCCTCAACGGCTTGAATTGCTGCGGTGGGCGCAGCCGGCGGTTGCGTCGGCGCGGGCGCTTCGCTTGGCGCAGGCGCGCCGCACGCAGCTAGGACAAACGCGGTAGTTGTAATGAGAGAGAGTAGCTTGGTTCTTCTCATGGCTTCATTCCTCACTTCTGGAATTTGGTTTAAGTTCATGAATGCGCTCAGGAATGTCTGAAGCAGGGCTTCAGTCGTTATGGTGGACGTTCAGCAAGACTCGATTTTCAGATCGCTCAGCCTTTCAACCTCCTTTGTTCGCTGGAAGTTTGCTCTACCAGCCAGATCAGTGCTGGCTGAGGCAAGTTGCTAAATCGGTTTTATATAAGCCTTACCGTATTGTCAAGTCAGGTTTAAGTATGTGTTGGTCAGCCCGTGCGTAGCGGGTGCCATCGCGACTTCGTAGTCGGTGGCATATCCTGCTCGAAGCACATGCACAGTAGAGAACAAGTAGCACTACCGCGAAGGGCATAGGCTACCCGCCAGCCACGCAACGCCGGCCACCGCGATTGCTTAGATGTTTCGCCGTGCTTGGCGTAATAGATGTGCGTCCCCCTCTATCCCTATCCGTAAACGAACGCCCCCTTATCTCTGCGCATGATATAATTTGCGCTGTTAGCAGTGGGGCGTCGCCAAGTGGTAAGGCATCGGACTCTGGATCCGACATTCGTTGGTTCGAATCCAGCCGCCCCAGTGCGCAGAATCGGGGTTCGAGCGTCTCGTAATGCTCGAACCCCGATTTGCGGATGATGCCTGAAGAAATAGACCGCGCTCGCCTTCGCGTAGTGATTCTGGCCGCCGGCTTGGGGACGCGCATGAAGTCAAAGCGCCCCAAAATGCTCCACACGCTGGGCGGCCAAACACTAATAGACCGCTGTGTTGAGACTGCGACGCGCCTTGCCGACGACCGTCCAATTGTGGTCACCGGCCACGGCGGCGAAGCCGTCCGCGCGGCGGTCGCCGATCGCGCAATCTGCGTCGTTCAGGACCCTCCTCTCGGCACAGGCCACGCCCTGGCCCAGGCCGAAGCAGCGGCAAGAAACGCTGCGCAAATCATTGTCACCTATGGCGATGTGCCGCTGCTCACCGCCGAGTTGCTGCGCCGATTGCTCAACCTGCGCGAAGCGAGCGGCGCGGCCATCGCCATGCTCACCGTCCTGGTTGATGACCCGCGTGGCTTCGGGCGGGTGGTGCGCGACCCCAGCGGCGAGCGGGTGCTGGCCATCGTCGAGGATGTGGCCTGCACGCCTGAGCAACGCGCCATCCGCGAGATCAACGTCGGCGCATATTGTTTTGACGGCGATTGGCTGTGGCCTGCCTTACAGCGGGTGCGCCCCAACCCTCACAACGGCGAATACTTCCTCACCGACCTGATCGCGCTGGCGATCGCCGATGGGCGCGCGGTGCGCGCCCTGCCGGCCGAAGACCGCGACGAATGCATCGGCATCAATACTTGCGCCGACCTGGCCAAAGCCGAGGCTGCGCTGCGCCGGCGGATCAACCACCAACACATGCTCAACGGCGTCATCTTGCTCGACCCCAACACGACATATATCGAAGAAGGGGTTGCAATCGGCGCGGACACTGTCATCTGGCCAAACACACACCTGCTGGGCGCGACCCGCATTGGCAGCGAGTGCGAGATCGGGCCAAACACTTTCGTCGCCTCTTCGGTAATCGGTGACCGAGTACAGGTCATTCAGTCGGTGGTTGAGGACTCGCAGGTGTCGGATGACGTGCACATCGGGCCGTTTGCCCACCTGCGCGCCGGCGCGCAGATCGGGCCGCATGTGCATATCGGCAACTTCGCCGAGATCAAAAACAGCACGCTGGGGGCCGGCACGCGCATGGGACACTTTAGCTACCTGGGCGATGCCACAGTCGGCGCAGATGTCAACATTGGCGCGGGGGCGATCACCTGCAACTACGATGGCGTGCACAAGCATCGCACGGTGATCGGCGATCACGCCTTCATCGGCAGCGACACCATGCTGGTCGCGCCGGTCTCGGTAGGGCATCGCGCGCGCACCGGCGCCGGGGCAGTGGTCACTAAAGATGTGCCAGACGACACGCTGGCCGTCGGTCTGCCAGCGCGCGTCATCCGCAAGCTGAGGTAGCCGGTCCTCAAGTAAGGGAAGCGCATCGCGTGACTGAGATCGTGCTGTTCCTCTTGGCCGCAGCGTTGCGCGCGTTCTTCGCCCTGGCGCGCAGCGCGCTGATCAACATGCGCCGGCCACGGCTGGTGGAGCTGGAGCAAAAGGGGGTCACTTCCGCGCGCGCGATTCAGCAGCTCACTGAGCAATCCGGGCGGTTGCTTGCCACTGCCGAGGTGGGCGCGCTGCTCGGCCTAGTGTTCTCTGCGGGGCTGGCCGTGCTGGGGTTCGTCCCCCCGCTGGCCGCCCAGGTGAAGGCGCTGGTTGGCACATCGCTCACAACAGGGACGTCAGACGCGATCGCCTTTGTGATTGTGATGCTGGCTGTCGCGCTCTTCCTGTTTGTCTTTGGCCGGCTGCTCCCCGAGGCGCTTGCCCTGCGCTACACCGAGCCGCTGGCCTTGGCCCTTGTGCGCCCGATGCAGTGGATGGGCATCGCGCTGGCGCCGCTGGTTCGCTTCGCCGTCGTGCTCAGCAACTGGCTGGCGATCCCGATGGGCGGCCAGAAGCGTGGGAGCGCAGCCCTGGTCACTGAGGAAGAGCTGAAGACGATGGTGGACGCCGGCGAGGAGGAGGGCTTGATCGAGGAAGAGGAGAAGGAGATGATCCTCTCCGTGCTCGACTTCGGCGACACCATCGCGCGCGAAGTGATGGTGCCGCGCATTGACATCGTTGCCCTGGAGGTCAACACCCCCTTCAGCGAGGCGCTCAACGTGGTGATCTCAGCCGGCCACTCGCGCATCCCGGTATATCGCGGCACGATTGACGACATCATCGGCGTGCTCTACGCCAAAGACATGTTGGCCGCCTTGCGCGACCAGAAGGCCCCGTCACTCGAACAAATGCTGCGCCCGGTCTACTTCACGCCAGAGTCGAAGCGCGTCATCGAGCTGCTTCAGGAACTCCAAAAGCAGCGCATCCACATGTGCATCGTCGTAGACGAGTACGGCGGCACCGCCGGCCTGATCACCATTGAGGATATTCTTGAGGAGATCGTCGGCGACATCCAGGATGAATACGACGCCGAGGAACCCGAGGTGATGCCGCTGACAGGAGAGGAAGGCTACATCCTCAACCCCAGCATGCACATCGAAGACGCCGCCGAGCTGCTCAAGGTCAGCTTCCCTCGCGGGGAAAGTGATTCTTTGGGCGGTTTTATCTACGACCAACTCGGTAAAGTCCCCGTCGTCGGCGAGAAGGTCAGCCACAACGGCTGGGTCTTTGAAGTGCTGGCGGTCAATGACCGACGAATCCTAAAGGTCAAAGCAACGCATGGGCCAAAGCAAGCAGACGCAACCGAAGCGCAAGAAGTCAACGGCGCAACCAGGGAACAACAAAGTATCACCCGACCACTCAGCAATACAGCTTCCTGAGGAGGTGATTCGGGTGCTCATCGCGCTGGCCGACAAGGTGCGTCGGTTCTCGTATGCGCCATATTCGCGCTACCGGGTGGGCGCTGCGTTGCTGGGCGAATCGGGCAATGTTTACTGCGGGGTCAACGTCGAGAACGCCTCCTATGGCTTGGCCATCTGCAGCGAGCGCTCGGCCTACGTCAAAGCGATCAGCGAGGGCGAGCGCCGCTTCATCGCCATCGCCGTCGTCACAGACAACGGCGGTTCACCTTGCGGCGCGTGCCGGCAGTTCATGAGCGAGTTCGGCCTAGAGACAATCGTGATCCAGGCCGACGCCAAGGGCAATTACACCCTCACCACAGTGGGCGAGCTGTTGCCGGGCGCGTTCACGCCCGCGACGCTGGCCGAGGCCAAAAGCCGGCGGGCGCGCAAGTGAATACAATGCCAGGACATGCCGGATCTCGTTAGCCTGCTCACGCCGGCGCAGCGCGCCATCTTTGACGCAGTCCACAAAACGGCAGCCCAACAGAACATGTCAGCTTACTTGGTCGGCGGCGCGGTTCGCGACTGGCTACTGGGCTTGCCGGCCATTGACGACCTGGATTTCGTCATCGAAGGCGACGCCATCGCGCTGGCTGATCGGTTGCGCCAGGCCTACGGCGGCCAGGTCCATGCCTACCCCAAGTTCAGCACGGCCACCTGGCAGCGCGATGGCGTGACGGTGGACCTGGCCACTGCTCGTTGCGAGGAATACCTGCGCCCAGCCGCTTTGCCGCTGGTGTCCCCCAGCGACTTGCTGACTGACCTGCGCCGGCGTGACTTCACCATCAACGCCATCGCCATGCGGCTGGCCGATGGCGCGTTGATTGACCCGCTGGGGGGACAAGAGGACTTGCGCCAGGGTCTGATGCGCGTCATCCACGCCCAAAGCTTCATAGACGATCCCACCCGCATGCTGCGCGGCGCGCGCTACGCTGCGCGTTTCGGCTTTGCCCTGGCGCCGGAGAGCCAAGCCGCCCTGATGGCCGGCTTGCCCCATCTGCGCGCGCTGAGCGGCGAGCGCGTCAAATATGACCTGGAATTGATCTTTGAGGAGCGCGCGCCGGAGGAGGCCCTAAAGCGGTTGCGCTCGTGGGGATGCTTCCAGGCCATCGGTATCCCTGTGCCCGACGATGCTCAATTGTCGTGGCGCTTTGGCCGCGCGCGGGAGACGCTGCTGGCCGGCGAGTGGCCGCTTGAATCGCTGCATCTCACCTCGCATCAGCTCCTGCGCGCCATCGGCTGGGCTGCCCTTACCTATAACCTCGGCCAGCTCGCGATCGCACGCTGGATAGAGTGGATCCCATTCGACGCTCACCTGCGCGATGCGCTGGTGGCGCTAGGCCCGCTGAGCAGCCTGGTCACCGCCGTATTTTGTGCCAGGCGCAGCTGCATCTCTCGCTTGCTGCGCGAGTTCAGCGGGCTTTCGCTCTTCCTCGCTTATCTGTTCGAGACGAGCAAGCTCAAGCGCGATGCGCTGCTGTGCGAATGGAAGGACTGGCGCTGGGTGCGGCCGGTGACTACCGGTGATGACCTGCGTGCGCTCGGCCTGCCGCCCGGGCCGGCTTACGGTCGCATTCTCGACCGCCTGCGCTGCGCCTGGCTGGATGAGGAGATACATTCCTACGCCGAGGAGCAAAGCCTGCTCGCAACGCTGATCGAGGCCGAGACAAAGGGCACATTTACCGATACTGCCAGCCGCTGATTCAGATGATGATCGCGGAAGGAGCGCTCTGCGCACCGACCTGCCCCCCATTGTCCTCACTATCAGCCAGAAAGCCAAGCCCGCGCGCAACGCCACATCTTCGCCTGTTAGGTATAGGATTGCCCCAATCGCTGGATACGCTGCCACACATCGCTGTGGGTACGTTTGCCAGTAGATGAGTTCTAAGCTCTTTGCGTTCTCCGTGCCTCTGTGTGAGATCACACTGGCTTTGAACGCGCTCTCGCTGCGTCCCGTTACCGGTATGATGCGTGCATGGAGATATACGACCTGCGCTCTTATCTGGACGTGCTGGCGCAGCGCGGCCAGCTTGTCCGCATCCAGCGAGCCGTGAGCATCATCCACGAAGCAGCCGATGTTGCGGCGACCTGTGAGCGGACCGGCGGGCCGGCGCCGCTGTTTGAGCAGATATACCTGCCCGACGACGCGGGACACGCCCGGCCGCTCGCCGGCTGGCGGCTGTTCGCCAGCGCCGTGGCCAATCAGGAGCGCGTGGCGCTGGCGCTAGGCTGTGACAAGGCGCAGGTCACCGCGACGATGGCGCGCGCGCTCGACCCAGCTCATGCGATCCCGCCCGTCCAGGTGCGCGACGCGCCCTGGAAGCAGAACGTGATCACCGACCCCAACGCGATAGATGTGAACGCGCTGCCGATCCCCAAACATGCCGTGGGTGACGGCGGACGGTTCATCACCGGCGGCGTGGTGGTGAGCAAACATCCGGAGACCGGTGTGGGCAACCTCAGCTACAACCGCATGGAGATTTTGGGGCCGCGCACCTTTGGCATGAACATCAATCAGTGGCGTGACCTGCAGCGCGCGCATGCGGCGGCCGAGGCTCAGGGCCGGCCGCTGGGTGTCGCTGTGGCGATCGGCCTGGACCCAGCGATCATGATCGCGGCGGGCTGCAAGTACGAGGGCGACGAGCACAACATCGCCGGCGCGATCCGCGGTCGTCCGGTCGAGGTGACGAAAGGGGTTACAGTGGACGTGGACACCATCCCCGCCCACGCTGAGCTGGTGCTCGAGGGGCACATTCTGCCCGGCGTCAGGCGCAGCGAAGGACCGCTGGCCGAGTTCCACGGCTACTATGGCGAACCGTGGGACTCGCCGGTGTTTGAGGTGACAGCGATCGGCTGGCGCGACGATCCGATCTATCAAACTATCGTGCCGGGCTGGAATGAGCACATTTACATCGGCAACGTGCTGCCGCGCGAGCCGTTGCTGATGCGCTTTGTCTCGCACGCCAGCAAGAACGTGCGGGCGGTGCACATCCCGCCTTATGCCAATGGCTTTTTGGTGGTGGTGCAATTGGGCAAAAAGGCCAACATGGGCGAACCGCGCAACGTGGCTCTGGCCGCGTTCGCAGCTCATCCAAATTTCCGCGTTTGCGTCGTGGTGGAGAGCGACGTGAATATCTACGACCCCAGCGATTTGCTATGGGCGCTGACCACGCGGGTGGATTGGGGGCGCGACGTGTTCACCGTGCCGGGCGCTCAAGGACATGAGATGGACCCAGCCAACGACAGCAAGGGCATCGGCACCAAGATCGGCATAGACGCGACCTTTGACAAAGGCCGGCGGCCCTACGGCCAGCGGGTGAGCTATCCAATGGTGGAGCTGGCGAAGTACCTCTCTTAAACACGCCGGCAGGTCGCTGCGTATGATCGCTGCGTGATGGTATCCGCCAACGCCATGCTATATGACTGGACGGGCGCGGTCGTCACGCGCCAGCCGAAGCGCATCCAGTATGGCGCTTCGGCCTTTATCCTGAATAGCCATGGGCATCTGTTGCTTCAACTGCGCCGCGACAACCGGCACTGGGCCATGCCAGGCGGCCGACAAGACGTGGGCGAGAGCATCGCCCAAACCTGCATCCGCGAGGTGTGGGAGGAAACCGGCCTGCACGTGCGCATCAAGCGCCTGATCGGCGTCTATTCTGACCCCGCCCAGTTTATGATCGCGCGCTATGGTGATGAGGTTGTGCAGATGGGTAACCTGTGCTTTGAGTGCGAGATCGTCGCCGGCCAGCTCGCTTGCTCGCCGGAGAGCCTGGACATAGGCTTCTTCCCACTGGATGCCCTGCCACAGCCTCTCTTGCTGACGCACAAGATTCGCATTCAAGACGCCATGACCAGGGCTGAACAGCCCTACATTCGCTGAGATGCCCGCGATGCGCGTGTCCTCGCTCCTGGTGAGCGTTTGCCTCCTGCTGACGGGCTGCGCAGCGGCCGAACCGACGCCGACGCCGGCCATCACGATCATCTTCCTGGCCACGCCCACCCCACGGCCTACCCCGACGCCCACGCCTGTGCCGGTGAAGATGATCTGGGTGGATCCGGCGCTGCCTGCCGGCCTGCGCCAGTCGCTGACGGCGCAGCTCAGCGCGTTCGCTGCACAGGCCAGCACGCCAGCCCGCCGGATCGTGCTGGTCGAATCGCCCGATGCCGACGTGCGCGTGACCGCCGGTCGGGAGGG
>DAOTYZ010000026.1:0-2628 GCA_034434555.1 Candidatus Roseilinea sp. | reverse complement strand
ACTTGAACAACCACGGCACGGCCTGCGCCGGCGTGGCCTGCGCGAATGGCGCCTTCGGCGCTTCGGGCGTGGCACCCAAGGCGCGCCTGATGCCGATCCGGTTGGTCTCTGGTCTGGGTTCGCAAAGCGAGGCCGAGGCGTTCGTCTGGGCCGCCCAACATGGTGCGGATGTGATCTCCTGTAGCTGGGGGCCGCCTGATGGCCGCTGGTGGGATGCCAGCGACCCCGTGCATAACCAGGTCGTGCCCTTGCCCGACTCCACCCGGCTGGCGATTGACTATGCGATCCGCAACGGGCGCAACGGCAAGGGCTGCGTGATCCTCTTCGCCGCCGGCAACGGCAATGAGAGCGTGGACAACGACGGCTACGCCAGCTACGAAAAGGTGATCGCGGTGGCCGCCTGCAACGACCGAGGCACACGCGCCGCCTACAGCGACTACGGCAAGGCGATCTGGTGCGCCTTCCCCAGCAGCAACGGCCTCCCCTCGCTCACGCCCGGCATCTGGACCACTGATCGCAGCGGCGCGGCCGGCTACAACCCCGGCTGGGTGAGCCGCGGTGACGCGGCGGGCAATTACACGAATAGCTTCGGCGGCACGTCCAGCGCCTGTCCAGGCGTGGCCGGCGTCGCCGCGCTCATCCTAGCTCGCAACCCCGACCTGCGCTGGGACGAAGTGCGCGAGGTGATCAAAAATGCCTGTGACAAGATCGATCCACAAGGCGGCAACTACGATGCCAACGGTCACAGCCACTGGTACGGCTATGGGCGGGTGAACGCGCGCAGGGCAGTGGAGCTGGCCGTGCCGGCCCAGAAGCAACCGGTCGTCACCGTCGCTGTTCGCCGCGATGTGACCATCCCCGATCGGAAGTCGGCGCAGCTCAGCGTGATGGTGGCCGAGGAGCGCCCGCTGAAGGCGCTCAAGGTGAGCGTGGACATAGAACACAGCCACTGCGGTGACCTGGTGGTGACGCTCAAGCCCCCGCCGGCCTCCGGCATCGAGGACATTGTCTTGCACAATCGCCAAGGCGGGGCGACCCGACACCTCAAGCAGACATACGACGCGGTCAATACGCCGGCGCTGGCGGCGGTGGCCGGCAAGTCGCCGCAGGGCAAGTGGACGCTGCTGGTGGAGGACAAGGCCCGTTATCACAAGGGCAAAATTCGCGAACTGAAGTTCGAGATGAGTTTTACGTAAACCAGGCGCGCATGAACCTGATCACACAGGCTCTGCCCGCGCTGTGCTATGGTGTGTTCGAATTCGGAATAAGGCCGCATGGTTGGGCGAACGTTCTGGTAATCGGCAAGCCCATCCTTCACGCCCATTACTGCTAATTTGAGCACTCCCCCCGTGCTTGTTGGTCAGCATACGCCAACTATAATCCCTTGTATGAGTGCTGAGCTTGAGGCGCGCGTGGAGACGCTGGAGGAGCTGATGGCGGACACGCTGCGCGTCGTGCGTGCCACCAGCCTGCAGGTTGACCGCCTCGCGCGGGAGATGAGCGCCTTCAAAGAAGAGATGCGCGCCTTTAAGGACGAGATGCGCATCTTCAAGGACGAGATGGGCGTCTTCAAGGACGAGATGGGCGTCTTCAAGGACGAGATGAGTGTCTTCAAAGATGAGATGAGCGCCTTCAGGGAGGAGGAGCGCGCCTCACGAAAGGAGATGAACAAGCGCTGGGGCGATTTGTCCGCCAGCCTGGGGATGCTGGTCGAGAACATCGTCGCGCCGAGCATCCCGCGCGTGCTGCGCGAGGTCTTCGGCTGCCCTGATGAAGAGGTTGAATCCCTGCTCGTCCGGCTCAAGCGCAAGCATCCCAGCCGGCGCGGATACAACCGCGAGTTTGACACCATCGCCGCCGGCTGCGGCTACGTGCTCATCGTGGAGAGCAAGACCCAGCTTGACACTGATGCAGTCGGCGAATTTGCGGAGCGGCTGCCAGAGGCCAAGGAATACTTGCCCGAGTTTGCTGAGCGCGGCTATCGCTTCGTGGGCGTGGTTGCCGGCTTGTACGTAGACCCCAGCGTGGTGACGTTTGCCGAGCGGCGCGGCCTGATAGTGCTGGGCACGGGCGAGGACCTGATGGAGGTGCTGAACTCGCCCGGCTTCGTGCCGCGAACATACTGAGTTCGTCTCGACAATCATCCTCACCGCATAGGTTTTGCGAAAATCCCTTGCCAGAGCTAAGTGTGCGTTCCCCGTTCCAGCCGACCGGCGACCAGCCGCAGGCCATCGAGGCGCTGGTTGCGAGCCTCAACGCCGGCAATCGCTACACCACGCTGCTGGGCGCAACCGGCACTGGCAAGACTTTCGTGATCGCCAAGGTTATCGAGCGCGTCCAGCGCCCGACGTTGGTGATCGCTCACAACAAGACGCTCGCTGCCCAGCTCTACGCCGAGTTCAAGGAGTTCTTTCCAGACAACGCCGTCGAGTACTTCGTCAGCTACTATGACTATTACCAGCCGGAGGCGTATGTCCCGCGCTACGACCTCTACATAGAGAAAGACGCCTCGATCAACGATGAGATTGACCGCCTGCGCCTGGCCGCGACCAGCTCGCTGCTCAGCCGGCGCGATGTGATCATCGTCGCCTCAGTCTCCTGCATCTACGGCGTGGGCAACCCCGAAGA
>DAOTYZ010000025.1:0-13443 GCA_034434555.1 Candidatus Roseilinea sp. | reverse complement strand
GGCCTGAACGTCGCCTGGTTCCCTCAACGAGATGCCGAGCCAGAGGTGGACTTCGTCATCACCATCGGCGACCAGCGCATCCCAGTCGAGGTCAAATATCGCGCCCGCATTGACGGGCATCGCGACACGTTCGGCCTGCGCGCTTTCATCGAGAAGGCAGCCTACAACGCGCCCTTCGGCATCCTCGTCACACTCAACGATATGCCTCCCCTCGACGACCCGCGCATTATCGCCCTGCCCTTATCTAGCCTGCTGTTGCTTCGGTAGGTTCAATACAATTGCGCTGTCGTGCAGACCGGCGTCTATCTGCACATCCCGTTCTGTCGGGCGCGCTGTAGCTACTGCGACTTCAACACCTACGTCGGGTTGGAAGCGCTGTTCGAGCCGTATGTCAACGCGCTGCTGCGCGAGATCGCGTTGGCGGGGGACGGCAGCGCACGGGCGCATACGCTCTTCTTCGGCGGCGGCACGCCCTCGTTGCTCTCGCTGGCGCAGATCGGCCGGTTGATCCGCGCCTGCCGTGAGCACTTTCACCTGCCCGCCGATGCCGAGGTCACTGTCGAGTGCAACCCAGATACGATCGATCAAGACTACCTGCGCGCTCTGCGCCAGGCCGGCGTCAACCGCTTGAGCTTCGGCGCCCAGAGCGCTAACCCCGATGAGCTACAGCTCCTGGGCCGCGATCATGGCTGGGCAGCGGTGGAAGCGGCCGTTGCCCACGCGCGCGCCTCCGGCTTTGACAATCTGAACCTCGACCTGATCTTCGGCCTGCCCAACCAGTCGCTCGCGGCCTGGCAGCGCACGCTGCGCGCGGCGCTGGACCTGTCGCCCGACCACATCTCGCTCTACGCACTGACCATTGAAGCCGGCACGCCGATGCACGACTGGACGCGGCGCGGGACGCTCCCGCTGCCTGATCCCGACCTGGCCGCCGACATGTATGAGTGGGCGGAACAAACCCTCGCCGATGCCGGCTATGAACACTATGAGATCTCCAACTGGTGCAGGCCGGGCCGCGCCTGCGCGCACAATCTCATCTACTGGCGGAACGAGCCTTATCACGGCCTGGGCGCCGGCGCGCATGGCTCAACCATCTACCGACGGCGCTGGAACGTCAAGCGGCCGGCCGACTACATCGCGCGCCTGAACGACGGCCGGTCTCCCGAGGCCGGCGGCGAGGACCTGGACGAAGCAACAGTGCGCAGCGAGACGATCATGCTCGGCCTGCGCCTGCTCATCGAGGGCGTGGACCAGGCGCGCTTCGCTGAGCGCTTCGGCGCACCGGTCGAGCACTTCTACGCCGATGCGCTTGAGCGCGGCATCAAGCTGGGCCTGCTGGAGGTGTCACCGGCGCGCATCCGCCTGACCGCGCGCGGGCGCTTCGTCAGCAACCAGGCCATGCAACTGTTTCTCTGAGTAAAAATGGACGTGCTCACTCATCGGCTGTCCAATTGGCTGATTGAACACGCCGACGAATGCGTTGCGGCGCTGGCCGAGCT
Organism: Candidatus Roseilinea sp.; assembly: GCA_034434555.1. Taxonomy (GTDB): domain Bacteria; phylum Chloroflexota; class Anaerolineae; order J036; family Brachytrichaceae; genus JAAFGM01. Next base: position 11,944 of record DAOTYZ010000025.1, on the reverse strand, counting down.
GGTCCGCATCCCCAGCCTGGTTGGCCAGGAGGGAGCGGCGCAGGACTGGATGGCACAGCAGTATCGCGCAGCCGGCTTGGAGGTGGACGTTTTTGAGGCTGATCGAGCGGCAGTACAGGCGCATCCAGCGTTCGTAGATTCCGGCATCCCCTTTGCCGGTCGGCCCAACGTGGTCGGTCGCTGGCGCGGGGTCGGCGGCGGCCGCTCGTTGATCCTCAACGGCCATACCGATGTGGTCTCGCCGGAGCCGCTGAGCGCATGGTCGTTTGATCCGTTCGGCGCACAGGTGGTCATCGGCGAGGACGGGCGACGGCGGATGTACGGGCGCGGCGCGCTGGACATGAAGGGCGGGCTGATTGCCAACTTGTTCGCCCTGCGCGCGCTTCAGGCGTGTGGCATTCGACTGCGCGGCGATTTGATCCTGGAGAGCGTGATTGAAGAAGAAGCCGGTGGGGGTGGCGGGACGCTGGCCTGCCTTCTGCGCGGCCATCGCGCCGATGGCTTCATCGCCAGCGAGCCACACTGGGATGACATCACCATCGCCCATCCCGGCATCCTGTACTTTCGCATCGTTGTGCCGGGCCGGGGGGCGCACGCCGGCCGCGCCCACCACGGCGTCAACGCGGCCGTAGAAGCAGCGCCCATCATCGCCATGCTGGGCGAATGGGATCGCGAGCGCGCCGAACGTTTACATCATGAATTATTCGAGCGCCTGGAGCCATCCGCCCGCCGCTCGTGCCATCTCAACGTCGGCGTCGTGCGGGCCGGGGATTGGCCGTCCAGCGTGCCGAGTTGGGCTGAGATCGAGGTGCGCCTCTCCTTCCTGCCCGGCGAAACCGAGGCCGGCATCCGAGAGGAAGTCGCCGCGCGGGTGAATGCTGTCGCTCAGCGCAGTTCGTGGCTGCGGGAACACCCGCCAAAGCTAGAGTTCTTCGGCTGGCACACCGACCCGTGGCTTCAGGACGAGCGCCACCCCTTTGTCCAAGAATTCGCCCGGTGCGTGCGCGCGCTGCGGCAAGATGCGACGCTGCCCACCATGCGTCCCTGGGCGGGCAGCCCGCCGCCCATCCTGGCTGGCGGCACAGCGGGGCTGGACACGCGCTTTGCCGGCCTCTACGGCGTGCCGGCCCTGGCTTGGGGGCCGAAGGGGGGCAACATGCACGCGGCCGATGAGTATGTGGACCTGGATTCGGTGCTCGCCGTCGCGCACGTCCTGGCCGTCTTCGCCGCGCGTTGGTGCGGCGTCGCGGCGGACTAGGCATACCGCGTCTCTCGCGTGACGCGCTCACAGCGGGATGTTGCCGTGCTTCTTCGGCGGATTGGCGTCGCGCTTGTTGCGCAGCATCTGCAACGCGTTGATCAGTCGAGGGCGCGTCTCGTGTGGTTCGATGATGTCGTCGATGAAGCCGCGCTGTGCGGCAACGAAGGGACTGGTGACCTCTTCTTGATACTGGCGGACCAGCTCAGCCTTTTTGGCAGCCGGGTCCTCGGCGTTAGCCAGCTCACGCCGATAGATGATGCTCACCGCGCCATCGGCTCCCATCACTGCCAGCTCAGCGGAGGGCCAGGCCAGCACTAAGTCGCCGCGGGTCGCGCGCGGGCTGAGCACACAATACGCGCCGCCATACGCCTTGCGGGTGATCACGCAGATCTTCGGCACGGTCGCCTCGCAATAGGCGTAGAGCAGCTTGGCGCCGCTGCGGATGATGCCGCCGTGCTCCTGGGCAACGCCCGGCAGAAAGCCGGGCACATCTTCGAAGGTGATGATAGGGATGTTGAAGCAATCGCAGAAGCGCACGAAGCGCGCTGCCTTCTCGCTGGCATTGATGTCGAGCACGCCAGCCAACACCGCCGGCTGGTTGGCCACGATCCCCACCGCATGGCCGCCCAAGCGGGCGAAGCCGATGATGATGTTGGTGGCGTAGTGCTCCTGAACCTCTAGGAACCTGCCATCGTCCACGATGCGCGTGATCACCTCGCGCATGTCATAGGGCTTATTGGGGTTATCAGGCACGATGCTGTCCAGCGCGCTATCCGTGCGCAGCGGGTCGTCCTTGGTCTTGACGAAAGGCGGCTCTTCCATGTTGTTGCTGGGCAGGTAACTCAGCAACATGCGGATGAGGTAGAGGCAATCGCCCTCGCTCTCCGCCGCATAGTGCGCCACGCCGCTGGTGGTGTTGTGGACCAGCGCGCCGCCAAGCTGTTCGAACGTCACATCTTCATGCGTCACTGCCTTCACCACATCGGGGCCGGTGAGGAACATGTAGCTGGTGTTCTTGACCATGAAGATAAAGTCAGTGAGGGCGGGCGAATAAACGGCCCCGCCGGCACATGGCCCCATGATCGCGCTGATCTGCGGGACGACGCCGCTGGCCAGCGTGTTGCGCAGGAAGATCTCGCTGTAGCCCACCAGCGACGCCAGCCCTTCCTGGATGCGCGCCCCGCCGCTGTCGTTGATCCCGATCAGCGGAGCGCCGTTCTTCAGCGCCATGTCCTGGAGCTTGACGATCTTGGCGGCGTGGGCTGCGCCCAAGCTGCCGCCCATGATGGTGAAGTCCTGGGAATAGACGTAGACCAGCCGGCCGTCGATCGTGCCCCAACCGGTCACCACGCCGTCGGTCAGCCAGCGCTGGTCGCTCATCCTGATCCCGCTGGTCTGGTTGGTCACAAAGGCATCTATCTCGCGGAAGGACCCTGCGTCGAGCAGCAGTTCAATCCGCTCACGAGCGGTGAGTTTGCCTTTGGCATGTTGTGCCTGAATGCGCTCCTCACCACCGGCGACTAGGCTCTGAGCGCGCAGTTCGCGCAGCTTCTGAATGCGAGGGTCAATCGAGTTCTGCATGGGATCACTTGTCCTCGTTAGGAGATTGTAAGCACATCAGCGCGCCTTATCGCGCGCGGTTCGTCCGCTCGTCGCGGTAGCCAGCCCAGCGATCACCAAGCTGGATAGGGCGCTCAGCACGATTAGCCACGGCGTGCGCTGGATGGCCTCGCTCCCGCTCACGAACGCCAAGCGATCGCTCCAGAGGTGAAGCTGATACAGCAGATAAGCAATGATGATCGCGCCGCCGGCCCAGCGCTGCGCGCTGGCCAAGCCGTAGGCGCAAATGGCAAAGCCCAGCGCCCAGAACAGGCCGCTACTTGCGATGTAGGCACTGGGTTGCCAATTCGCCAGCCATTGGGCTTGCTGTGTCGCCAGCCAGGCGCGGGCCAGGTTTGCCGCGATCAACAGCCATAGAATGCCTGTCAGGAGCAGGCGCAGCAAACGCCTCATGGGGTGAGCGTCATCGTGACGATCTGATCGGCCACTGTAGCAGCCCAGGCCAGGCCATAAATCCCCAGGCCAACCGCGTAGAGCACCCGCCTCTTGGCGTCCAAGCAGCCGACCAAGGGCGTGCCATCTGCCGTGGTCGTTGTCAAGGTGGCATGCCATCCGCTGGTTTGCGCCGCTTCTCCCAGGCCGAAGCGGCGCAGCAAGTCGCGCAGCGCCACCAGCGGATCGCGCGCCAGGTCTTGCGTCTGCCAGAACCATGCCACAGCCTGCACGCGACCATCCTCGCTGGGCAGCAGCGCCGCCTGTCCGCCATCAATGACCACGGGCTGCCGCAGCAAGAGAGCCGGCAGCGCCGAAGGCGCCAGCGGGTGCGATACCCACAGCGCGCCGCGGGCCGGGCGAAGCGACTCAGCGAGATAAGGGGAGAGCGCGCCGGCGTAGACGTTGGTCGCCAGGACGACGCGCGGGGCGAAGTACGTGTCGTGCCGACACATCACAAATACGCCGCTGCTCGCCTCGTCTATTTCCAAGGAGAGCACCTCGGTGTGCTGGCGAACAGAAACGCCTGACCGGCGCAACAAACGGATGATTAGGTAATCGAGGTCTATTTGGGCGCCGGCCTTCACCACCAACCCGCCGCTCAGCCCGCCTGGCAACGGGTCACTTGCCTGGGAGAGCCAGGCGAGGCCATCAGTCGTTTGTAACAGTTGCGCGAGCGCACGCTGCGCCGACGGCGATGAGGCAGCGTGGAGCACATCGCACGTCTGGCGCAGGGCGCCGAACGACGCCGCGATCTGTTTGAGCCGCTCGCTGCTCTGTCGTGTCTGCGCAAAGTGCGCCGGCTGCGGGTCGGGGGTCACCAGGCCCAGGGCGCGGCGCGTGGCGCCATGGCCGGCTTTGTAAGCCTCCAGCACCTGCACGCGCATACCTTGCTCGGCCAGTCGCGCAGCAATCAGCGCGCCGGTCAGCCCTGCGCCAATGACGATGACATCGGCGATTGCGCTGTGCATGCCTGGGGCGCGGTGAGGCTATGACTTGCTGGCCTTTTTCTTGGCAACCGATTTCGGCTTGGGTGAATCCGCCTGCTGCGCAGCCGGGTTCAACCGACGGTATACCTCCTCGGCATGGCCTTCGGGCTTGACCTTCTCCCAGACGTGCTCCACGCGACCGTCTGGGCCAATCAGGAAGGTGGTGCGCAGGATGCCCATGTACTTTTTGCCATACATGCTCTTCTCACCCCATGCGCCGAAGGCCTCAGCCACTTTGTGATCCACGTCGACCAGCAGCGGGAAGGTCAGGCCGTGCTTCTGGGCGAAGCGCTGTTTTGAACTCACGTCCTGGGGGCTGACGCCGAACACCGGCACGCCCAGGGCTTGGAAATCCGGCAGACGGTCGCGGAAGCTACACGCCTCTTTGGTGCAGCCGGGCGTGTCGTCGGCGGGGTAGAAATACAACACGAAGCGCTTACCGCGCAGGTCGGCTGACCTGACTATCCCCTCTTGCGAGGGCAGCTCAAAATCCGGGATCGGATCACCTACTTTCAACATACTCGTTCGGGAATGTCAAGAATAATGGGCGACGCCATTTTTTGAATGACTGGTCACTGCATGCCCAAGTTGCGCTGGTCGGTGCGCGCTGCGCCGGATCAGCGCGCGGAGCTTCTGCCACAGCGCTGCCGCCGCAGCACGGCCCTTTGTCATAGCCTGTGCGTAGAGGGCGCGCAAGCGCGCTTCGCTGAGCGGTTCCTCCGAGCGACACCAGCGATAGACCGCCTCGCCGATGGCATACGTGCCGGCGAAGGCGATCGCCACCTTGGGCGCAACGCCGAGCGCCGGCAACAAGCTCACCGCGCCGCGGGCAGCCTGTCGGAGGGCAAGCCCGCCCCCAATCACTCCCAAGACTTGGGGCATGACATGCTGGACGTTTGCTGGCAGCCCCATCGCTAGTGTGATCTTATACGCCAGCAGGAGCTGATTCTTGGTGAGCACTACGGTGTCGGCCACTGCGACGGGCAAACCGGTGATCGGGTTGATCTGTAATAGGCCGGCGCCTAGGCTATAGGCCGCGTTGGCCGCAGCAGTCTCCTCGATGAGATCGCGGACGACTGGCCGGCGAAAGGCCGGTAAGTGGCGCGCCAACGCCAGGTCGTCAACCGCGCGCATGTCCCGGATCGCCCGCACCAAGCGGTCCACAGCGGTCGTCTCATCTATAGTGTGATCGGGCATCGGGATATACACCGCAGGCATGGTCGCCGGTGGCGCGCCATCGGGCTGGAGGTAAGCCATCAGACAAGGCACGCCCGCTGTCGTCAGCGCCTGGCATAGCCGATGCGCCTCGTCGTCGTGTTGGTCGGCGCACGCCACAATCACGACCAGGCTGGCTCGTGCGAGGCGCGTCGCATCGCTAAGCAGGGCGCCTTCGGCTGCCCGCAGCGGAGGCACGTTGTGAGCGCGATCGCCGCGATAGAGCAAGCCGGCCAGGTGTTCTGCTATCAGGAGGTCGCGGCTGGCGAAGATGATGAGGAACGGGGCCTCCGCTGCTGCGCGAACAGCGCGCACATCTATCTCGCGCAGGATGTCCAACACCCCACTGAGCGTGGAGGAGAACCTGGCCATGGCGAGCGATAGAAGTGCGAAGGGCTACGGAGAGGCTTTGGTCTCGCTGCCTTCGCTGGGCTTGGCTTCGCTGGGCTTCTTGACTTCGTCACCTTCCAGCCCCTTGCGGAACTCGCGAATGCTTTTGCCGAGCTCGCCGCCGATCTTGCCGATCCGCCCCACCCCAAACAGCAGGATGATCACAGCCAGGATGAGGATGACTTCAAGTGGTCCCAGACTATGCATGTGTTCCTAATCTCCTCGGACTTGTCTCGTGCCTGAGCTGCCAAAGCCCTGGCGATACGATGATTATAGTCGCGCACAATGCCGCGGAGTGAATTCACAGCGAGGGGCGAAAACCCTGGGTGAGCGACGGCACTGCCCTCCCCTGCCCTCTATGTGTCCACCTTTGCTAGCAAGATAGCCCCGCAGAGGGTGGTCCGCATCAAGAACGCGCCCGGCGACGGGATGAGGCAGTGCGCCGGCGTCCTGCGCGATCACCATCGGTCATCTCTAGTCCCTCCCCATCTAACTTATCCCCTGAGCGCGCCCGATTGGATGTTCTATCATCAGCAGGGTCTCATGTTGGCCAAAGTGCATTCCTGCGCCATCGTCGGCCTGGATGGCTATGTGGTTGAAGTCGAGGTGGATAGCAGCCGCGGCCTGGCCTCGTTCACGCTGGTCGGCTTGCCGGACGCAGCCGTAAAGGAGAGCAGCGAGCGCGTGCGCGCAGCCATCCGCAACAGTGGTCTGTTCTTCCCCACCAACCGCGTCACGGTGAACTTGGCGCCGGCAGATTTGAAGAAGATCGGACCGAGCTACGACTTGCCGATCGCGCTCGGCTTGCTGATGGCTTCAGACCAGCTTGATCCTGGTTGTCTGGACGGCGCGATGGTGCTGGGGGAGCTGGCGCTGGATGGCGCGGTGCGCCACGTGCGAGGGGTATTGCCGGCAGCGGCCTTCGCCCGCGAACAGGGCTTCCGGCGCATCTTCGTGCCGGCGGCCGACGCCAGCGAGGCCGCGCTGGTGAACGGGATCGAGGTCATCGCCGTGGAGAGCCTGGAGCAGCTCGTCGCCGGTCTAAAGGGCTTTGCCCCACTCAAGGTCGCTGACCCCATCGCGCTGGCGGACCCGCCGCGTTCCCAGTTCGTCGTCGAGCCGATGGTGGATTTTGCCGAGATCAAAGGCCAGGAGGTGGCCAAGCGCGCGCTGGAGATCGCCGCAGCCGGCGGCCACAACGTGCTGATGGTCGGCTCGCCCGGCGCGGGTAAGACGCTGCTGGCGCGCGCGCTGCCCGGCATCCTGCCGGCGCTGACGCTCGAAGAGGCGCTGGACATCACGCGCATCTATAGCGTGGCCGACATGCTGCCACCCGATACGCCGTTGATCCAGCAGCGGCCCTTTCGCGCGCCGCATCACACGATCAGCCATGCCGGCATGATCGGCGGCGGCAAATTCCCTCGCCCTGGCGAGGTCTCGCTGGCGCATCGCGGCGTGCTGTTCCTAGATGAGTTGCCGGAGTTCGATGCGCGCACGCTGGAGGTGCTGCGCCAGCCGATGGAGGACAAAGTCGTCACCATCTCGCGCGTCTCCGGCTCGCTCAGCTTCCCGGCCCGCTTTCAATTGGTGGCCGCGATGAACCCGTGCAAGTGCGGCTGGTACGGCGACCCAGTTCGCCCCTGCACCTGCACGCCAGCCCAGATCAGCGCTTACCAGAAGAAAATCAGCGGCCCACTGCTTGACCGGATTGACATCCACCTGGAGGTGGCGCGGCTGAACTTCGACAAGCTGAGCGACATGCGCCCAGGCGAGCCGTCGGCCGCTGTGCGCGCGCGTGTGCAAGCTGCCCGCGATCGGCAGCTCCGCCGCTTCGCCGGCACGCCGCTCACCTGCAACGCCGAGATGGGCGTGGCGGAAGTGAGGCGCTACTGTGAGCTGGACGAGGCCGGGCGCAGCCTCATGCGTTCGGCGATGACCCAGCTTCAGTTGAGCGCGCGCGCCTTCCACCGTGTGCTCAAGCTGGCGCGCACGATCGCCGACCTGGCCGGCAGCGAGCGGATCGCCACCGTGCATCTGGCTGAGGCATTGCAATATCGCCCGCGCCGGCGGGAGTAAATGCGTGGCTATCGTGAACAGGGGACCATCGTCCTTGTGCGCCGCATGCGCGCGTCATGCTGAGCGGCAGCACCTCCTTGCTCTCCGCGACGCGTGCTTCTCGCCCACCGCTTGCGATTAATCGAGATGAAAGACCTCTTCAAGCATGACGAAGCTCTGGTCGGCGTGTTTGCCGCCGGTATCCTCGAAGAAGTCCTTCATGTATTCCTGCCAACGAGTGTTCACCTCGCGGGCCGCCATGCCTTGTAAGGCCGCTTGAAAGTCGGGCGTCTCAACGTAGAAGAACAACGTGCCGTCGCTATGCATGAAGATCGAATAGTTGTGCCAGCCCGTCTCCCCCAGCGCTTGGAGCATCTCTGGCCAAACAGCTTTGTGGCGCCGTTTGTATTCCTCAATGAGGTGAGGTTTGACCTTAAGCATGAAGCCTACCCTTTGCATACGACGTAGTTTACGTCCGGCGCAGTAGCTGGATCGGCACGCCACCGACGAATGCGCCCGGCGGCACATCGCGGTTGACAAGGCTCATGGCGCTGACGACTGCGCCCTCGCCGATCACCACGCCGGGCAGGATGGTGCAGTTGGCGCCTACTGTTGCACCGCGCGCGATGCGCACCGGCCCGCGCCGCCACTCGCGATAGGTGAATTCGTGGGCGAGGATGGTGGTGTTATAGCCGATCGTAGCGTCGTCTTCGATGGTGATGTCCTGCGGGAAGAAGATGTCCAACATCACCCCCAGCCCAATCGCGGCGTAGGGCGCGATCTGCGCGCCCGTGAGGCGCAGCAGAAAACGCTTGATGCCGAAGCTGGGCGCGATGCGCGCTGCGTAGATGCACAGCGCGTTGCGCAATACGCGAGCGGTCCCGCCGGTGAGCTGAGGGAAGTACCACAGCGCGGCATGCTCGCCTGGCGCGGGATAAGTTCGGCAACGCGCTTTGCGCGTCTCCGTAGGGGGCAGCACCATCTGGTCATCCATAAAACGCCGGATCCGCGCTTCGCTCCGTGGCCGACATCACGCCGGCGGTGAGCATAAACGGATAGGCCAGTTCGATCAAGAAGAAGCTGTGGTCCACCAAGCCATGGCCGAGCATGGCTGCCAGCAAGCCGGCGCAGCCCACGGCCAACGCGCGGTCGCGCCGCAGCGTGCGCCTAATTTGGACGATATACCCCACGATCATCCCGCCGCCGATGAGCAGCCCCAGCGTGCCCAGCCGCGTGGCGAAATCGAGCGCGATGTTGTGCGGGTGGGAGAGGTTTGGCTCTTGCCACGCCGCCGGCAGGATATAGAAGCTGCGGTAAGCGTAGAGAAAGTTATCCGGCCCGACGCCCAGCCAGGGATGATCGCGCCACATGGTGAGCGCGCTCTGCCAGAGGTTTAGGCGAAAGAAGCCCGTGCCGCGCTGCAAGTCCAGCGCGCCAGCCAGCCGCGTGCCAGCCAGCGCCTCCTGAGCGAGGCCGCTGAACAAGGCCAGAAAGCCGAGGACGGTAATAACGAGCAAAGCGACGCCAAGCCAGCGCCAGCGCCGACCAGCCAACAGTGCCATGGTGATCACCATGGCCGGCAAGCCCAGCAGCAGGGTGCCGCGGGATTGTGTTAGCAACAGCGCCGCTCCAACCGGGACAATGATAAGCAGATACGCCAGCCGGCGCACGCCGTGCCCGGTTCCCAGCACGGCGCCGGCCAACAAGAGCGGCAGCGCGCGCGCTAGGAAGAGCGCGTCGTTATTCGGCGATCCGAACACGCTCTTGATACGCGGCAGCCCAAACTCCGCCGCGATCACGTCTCCGCGGACATAGTTGACCAGTCCAATGCCTGCGACCGTTGCTGCGCCCAACAGGAATGCACTGAGCAGCGGCGACAGTTCGCACGCGCGATCGCGCTGGAGCGCCGGAAGGGTCCGCAGCATTACATAGAGCAGGGCCGGCTCGACGATCACCAACCGCCACTCTCGAAAGGCTTCCACCCGAAAGTCTGCCTGCAGCGCCGAGAACAGCGCGATGACCGTCAGTCCAAGCACGCTCCAGTCGAGCAGCGTCAAGCGGGGACGCAGCGCGCGGAGTGGCACGCCCCGCAACCGCCAGGCCCACCGCGCGGCCCATGAGACGACGCACAGCAGAAGGAGCAGCTCCACCATGGCGAACGATCGCTCGAACAGGCGCTGCGGCAGCAGGTAGAAAGGGACGAAGAACGCCACCAACATCAACCCCAGCTCCAGCCGCAGGAATATCATCAGGCCAAGTGCGACCAGGGCCAGCAGGCTGATCGTCGTGGCCGGCGACCAGAACAGCACACCGGACGCCAGTCCGCTCAGCACGACTTGTGGGCCAAGGCCAAGGGCGCGGTAGGCTGTGGCAGCGTCTTGTGCCCAGGCGAGGGCCGCGGTGATCCAGAGCAGCGCAGCGGCGAGCGCTGCGCGTGCGCGCCATATAGTGATGCGCCATGGGTCGAGAGGATCGTTGATGCGCACTAACTGGACACGCCACCACGCGCGCCATCGCGAACGATGAACGCTCACAAGTAGGCCGGCGACGCTCAGGCCGCTCATGAGAATCGCCAGCCCGCGCAGTAGCTCCCACGGCGTGTTATCGGTTTGCTTGCTGCTCCAACCGATCAAAGACCACTGATTCCAGCCGCGATCGACCGTCACCGTCGCTGTGTGCTGTCCTTGCCCGAGTCCATCGGCGACCACGATCGTCTCGATCACGGGATAAAGCCCTGGCGAGGTCATGATGAGGTAAGCGCCGCGCGGCTCACGCGGCAGGAGGTTGGCCGGCCGGCCGTCTATCTCTACAAAGGTATAGGCGCGGTAGTTGCCGCGCCGCACGATCAAGGCCAACGCATCACCGGTGAAGGAGAACGTCACGCTCGCGTCGGGTCGATCCGGAATATCGGCTCCGAGTTGGCCGAAGCGCCAACCCGGGCTGAACGTGGCGCGCGGGTTGGGTGTGGTGCAGTCCGGCTTGGCGGCCAGTATCTCCGGCATGGCCGTCATCACGTTCTCCAGGTTAAGCGTCCGGTAGAGGCTCTGCGCGTAGCGGCAGTTGGCGAAGAGCTGAGCGCGTGGCGCTTGAGCGGCGATGGGCACAGCCTGGGCCAGTGCGCGGTAGGCCGGGCGTGGCTCGCCATCTTGGCCGATCAGCGCGAAGCCCCACTGGGCGTCGGCCTCTGGGCGTTGGGGGCGGGGACGAGGTTGGAGGACCTCGAGGAACATCGCGCCGGCCCAGGACCATTCGCGCGCCGCGCGCGCCACAGCGCCCACGATGTATTCCGCTTGTTGGGCCTCGCTGACGTTACCCCAAATCGAGGGCTCTCCGCGCCAGCCGGCGGGCAGCGCGTTCCAGCCGAACTGGGTGATCCAGATGGCCTTGTGCCCGTCGTTGTGGGCGACCATCATCTCGCGCAGCAAGATCGCGTGCGAGAAGTTGAGCACGCCGGCGTCCACCCGGCGGTCATCCGGCGGGAAGTCAAAGCCATAGGCTTTGGCCGCAGCGATTTCAAACGCCTCATGCCCACCCAACTGATAAAGCTTGAGCAAGAAGATCTGCGGCGCGAGGTTGACGTTGCTTTGCTCGACGGTTGGGGCCAGGCCGGCCAGCACGATGCGCGCGTCTGGATCAACTGCGCGGATCGCCGCGCGCGCCGCGCGCAGGAGCTGGAGGTAATACGTTGGATCTATCAGGGCGTTGCCCCAGGCCGCGCTCAGGTTGGGTTCGTCCCAGATTTGATAGCCGAGCAAGAGTTTCTGGCCGTCGGCCGTCTTTAGATGGCCGTAGCGCTGGGCGAAGGCGCCGGCGAAGCGCGCGAAGCTCTCCGGATCAGCCGGCGGCGCAGTCTCGGTGGGCGGAAAGCGCGCTGATGCCGACGGCGCGCGCGCCCATTCCGGCGTCGTCCACAGCACCGGCAAGATGGCGATCCCATAGCGGGCAGCGGCCTGCATGATGCGATCGCTGGCGGCCCAGTTGA